>JALYVR010000277.1 GCA_030853145.1 Chloroflexota bacterium
ACAACCCTCTGGCAACACAGGCCATTTGCCCGCTGTGAATCCTGGCGCCAGCACAATTGTACAGAGCACGATTGTGCAAAGCACCGTGGACCTGAATATGCTCATGGATATCATCGAAACCGTCTTCGATCGGCCCACCATCTCTACCTTTGTCCTGATGACGGGCGATAAAGACTTTACTCGCATCTGTGCGCGTCTCAAATTACGTCTAAACAAAACTGTGATCGTTGTTGGTATACCAGGAACCGTCAGCCGAGATCTAATAAGCAGCGCCAATCAATTTGTGCCATTAGTGCCAGGCGGCCCCAGTACATCGGGCCTGAGTGGGAGTGGCTATGGCTCAATGATGTCCAGCGGCAGTACAGGCGCCATGCCGGCCATTTCTCTTGGCGGCACAAACCCGCACCTGCCTGCCATCGGTCCTCAACCACCTCTGGATATCCTTGATCCACAATTTCTCCAATTCCTTGACTATATCGACCGCAACTGGTCGTGGCGTACCGTTATCGGCGTCTCGAACTTCATCGGCGATCCGGTGAATCCCAAAAACCGTTTCCGGGGACGCCTGACACGCGAATCCGCGCGCGAGCTGTTGAATGCCTGCATCCAGCAAGGTATCCTGCTCCTGCAAACTGACCCGTCCGGCGCGGAGGACCTGCGGCTGAATCGCATCCACCCCGATGTAGACGAAGTGCTGAAACAATTCGTGCGCTGATCAACAGGGTTTCGCGTCACGATTTCAATCAAGCTAGAACGGCCTGGAACGATGATACCATCCCAGGCCTTTTTTGCTGGATATTTTTCTGTTATATGCAAAGGAGCTTTCAACTATGGACGAGTCCCGTGTCGCGTTCCTGCGCCGGATCATCGCCAGCCCTAGCCCTTCTGGGTTCGAGCAGCTGGTCCAGCAGGTGATCCGCGAAGAGATAGAACACTACACCGATGAGGTACGCACAGATGTGCATGGCAATGTGATTGCCACCCTCAACGCCGGCGGTAGTCCCAGGGTCATGCTTACCGCGCACTGCGATGAACTCGGCTTCCTTGTCCGCTATATCGACGAGCAGGGATTCATTTATTTCGCGCCCATTGGCGGCTTTGATCCCTCCACGCTGCCCGGCGAGCGCGTGCAGATCCACACCGAAGCGGGCCCCGTGCTCGGCGTTATCGGCCGCAAACCAATCCACCTGCTCGAATCCGATGAGCGCGGCAAGGCTCCCAGGCTGAAGGATCTCTGGATCGATATCGGCGTGGCCAGCAAAGAAGAGGCCCAGCAGCTCGTGCCTATCGGCAGCATCGCCACGCGCGCCGCCCAGCTTGAGCCGCTGCGGGGCGACCTGGTGGTCTCGCGCGCGCTTGACGATAAAGCGGGCATCTTCGCCGTGACCGAGGCCATGCGCCGTATCTACGAGCAGCGTGAGTCGCTCAAAGCGGAGGTCAACTTCGTCTCGGCGGTGCAGGAAGAGGTTGGCTCGCGCGGCGCCGTGACCAGCGCCTACGGCGTGGACCCGGCGGTCGCGCTGGCAGTTGACGTGACCTTCACCTCCGACCATCCGCAGACCTCCAAGCAGGATCTCGGCGACATCAAGCTGAATGGTGGCCCCGTGATCTCTATCGGCGGCTTCATTAATCCGCGCGTCTACCAACTGCTGCTCACTGAGGTCGCCGGTGCGGAACTGACCTACCAGATCGATCCGCAGTCGTCCCATACCTACACTGACACCGATATGATCCAGGTGGCGCGCGCGGGCGTGGCCACCGGCCTGGTGAGCATCCCCTGCCGCTATCTGCACACCGGCTCGGAGATCGCCTCCCTCAAGGATATCGATGAGGTGGCGACGCTGCTGGCACGCTTCGTGCTGGCGCTCAATGGCCAGACGAATATGATTCCATAAGCCCGAAATGGATAAATGCCAGGAGGGGATGTGCATGATGGCCAGGGCCATCCCGGTTATCATGCACATCCCCTCCTGGCATTCCGGAAATCTGTCAACCAGCGCCGGAAGTCCACATACCACCGGGGCAACTGCAAGTGCAGTTCCTTCATGGAGCGCTGTGCCTCCAGGTAGTGGCTGATCTCTTCATCAAGGAAATCTGCCAGCGTCTGGTGGATCAACTCGAACCGGAGACCGGACACAGCCACCTTCTGGCCATTGGTGACACGATACTCCTGTTCCACTTCAGTGTAATAGTAAATGGGAGGATTGTCCCCTTCAGAGAGACGCAGAAAATAGAACCGGTAACCCTGATGCATGTAAAAGACAAACGCATCTTCCGGCAGCACTTCCGGGTTGCCGTTTTCTTCTAACAATTCTACCGCCCATCCCTGGATGAGAGGAAGCCACTCGTAGAAACAATCGCTGCCCCTCAGAAAATTACCCGCGCCACGCGCATGCCCCATCCACAGAAGAAACTCGCGATAGGTGGCAGGCAGGGAAAAACCGAGAGTGTCTTCCAGGCTGCGTACTTCCTCCTCCGTACAAGGCACGACCTTCTCACGACGCAGCACACCCCGGCGGCTGAACCTGGCTTTCACTTCATCCAAATACATAGAGTCATGCCCCACGGATTCAATACTCCCTGATCACCAAGATTGAGCCAGATCCCAAACGTGAGCACTTGCCCTCACATGTGAGCATTGGTACAAACATACCTGGGCAAACCGCTCCCCATAAGGGTATCAGCGTGGGACAGTGTAAATACATCACTCACGATCTCGCCCTCCACGTCCAAGGCGCTGGATCTGGTCTGATCATCGCTGTTAGATGATACTCTCTGATTATAGCTAATGAGCGTCACCAAAAGGACAGATCGTTACAATGGCCGCTAAAAACGGCATAATTTAGCCGATACGTGAAGATTGTATGGACGTTTTGCGCCATTCTCGTGCCCCTATTGACTTTCACCCTACCTGAACGTTGTATGCTAATGACAAGAGCTGTTCACCTATCTGCAAATGGGCAGGAAGAGATGAGATGAGATGTTAAAGATTCGCGATTTTGCCAGGCTCGCCGAGGTGTCGATGACCACCCTGCGCTACTACGACGAGATCGGACTCCTCAAGCCGATCCATGTCGATCCTGAGACCGGCTATCGGTTCTACACGATGGATCAGTTGCCGCACCTGCATCGCATTCTGGCGTTCAAAGAGCTTGGACTGGGACTCACCCAGATCGTCGAGATTCTGGACGAAGGCATTTCTCCTGAGGCATTGCAAGGGATGCTGCAGCTCAGACAGGCACAACTCCAGCAACATATGCAGGCTGAACAGGAGCAACTCATGCGCATCGAAGCACGCCTCCGATCCCTTGAGCAAGGCAGTTGTCTGCCGGTCTATGAAGTCGTGCTCAAAGCGGTCAAGCCGATCATAGGGGTCTCTCTGAACCTGACGACGGCTGATCTGGTGGATCAGGAGCACTGGAGTGACGCCATCGACGCCATGTTGAAGCGCTATGGGGTCACACCCATCGATCATCTGCTCGTGCTTCATCCTGAGAGTGAGGACGAGCATACCCCACGTTCGGTGGAGATTGTGGCACCCGTTGACTGGAGAGACGCCACTACTCTGATAACACGGAGTGAGGGACGGCTGACCCGGTGCGAGTTGCCAGCGTTTCCCCACATGGCGAGTATCCTTTATCAGGGACCTCCCTCGCTGGTGATGCCAGCCTATCAAGCGCTGGGAACCTGGATGGAAAATAATGCCTACACCACTGTTGGGCCGCGCCGCAAGATGTGCCTGCGCCGGGGAGAACATCTCGACGACACGCTCACTGAGATCCAGTTTCCTGTCGAGAAAGTGGTCTGAACGAGAGGCGGTCTGATATGTGAGCAACAAGAAGGAGAGAAGAGGAAAGGTCTCCCTTGCAATTTTGTTCACTACGGCTGATAGGCCTACACATGGTCCGTGTCAGGTGAAAACAGAGGAGCAAGGAGAGAAAGGATGCTACCTTCACGAGGGCCTCTCCCTGTAGACCTCTCGATGCAGGATGGTGGATATTATGGAAGTAGTAATTCATGAGATCAATGCCGCGATATTCGGTATCGATAAGAGGAGAAACAATGCCGACAAGTCCAAATAATGAGTGGAATCAGAAGATGATCAAAGAGTTTCGTGCCAATGGAGGCAAGGTCAGTGGGATGGTTGCAGGTACATTTCTACCGATGGCCCTGCTTACAACCACTGGAGCCAAGAGTGGTCAGCAGCGTGTCACCCCAGTGGTGTATGTGCAAGATGGTGATCGTCTGTTCGTCTCTGCATCCAATGGCGGTATGCCAGTCAATCCCGATTGGTATCACAATATTCTTGCTCATCCAGAGGTGACTGTCGAAGTTGGCGATCAGAAATTTCAGGCGAAAGCCGTCGTGATAACTGGGAAGGAGCGAGACGAGATCTACGCAAAGCAAGCCAGGCTCATGCCTAACTTCGAGGAGTACCAGCAGCAGACGACACGCGTCATTCCAGTCGTGGCACTGGTTCGCCAGTAAGATTGGAGATTGCTAGAGGATCTTCTACCGTGGAGAACTGAACAAGGTTTTGCTCAGTATCCAAAAGTACAAGGCGCGAAGAGGACGTTTCGTTTCTCGCGCTTTGCACCTTTGCTACGTCACTCGCTGAAGAGCTTCCTTTACAGGGCCACGCTATCCTGCTGCGGCTGCTCGGCGGCAAGCTGCTGCTGGATGGCAGCGCGATACTCGGCGATCATGGCCTGCTGCTGGGCGGGCGACCAGTCGTGCTCGCGGGCCATGAGGGCCGTCACGTCGTCGACGATGCCCAGGCCGCGTTGGCGGTCTTCGAGCGTGATAGATGTGCGACGGGCCAGCAAGTCGTAGGGCGTCATAGCCATCTCCTGGCGGCAGGCATGCACAACCTCGGCGCGGATATAGGGCAGATCATCGACGAGGCGCGCGGCCAGGGTCGGTTCGCCAGCGACCAGATCAAGGACCTCCTGTGCCGCTGTGCCATAGCTACGCCCCAGTTGGGCCAGCGTCTCCGCATCCAGACCGAGCGCCGCCCCTTGCGTTTCCAGGTCGCGCTGGCCCTCGGACCAGCCGGAACTGCCATAGAGCGGCAGATTCTGGGTGCGATGTTGCCGGGGACGACGGTCGCGGCGGCTGATCACATCAACGGTGTCCTGGGCCATACGGCGATACGTCGTCAGCTTCCCGCCGACAATCGAGACCAGGCCGGAAGGACCCTCCAGCACGGTGTGTGTGCGCGAGAGCGCCGCCGTCGAATGACCAGATGTATGCGGGCTGACCAGCGGCCGGTAGCCGGCGTAGGTACTGACGATATCGGCGCGCGTCAGGTGTACAGAGAGATAGCGATTCAGGTAGTGCAGCAGGTAGTCAATATCTTCAGGTGCGGCCACGGGGTGATTGAGGTCACCAGAGCCAGTGTCGGTCGTGCCGAATATCACGCGCGACTCCCAGGGCACGATAAAGAGGATGCGCTTATCGTCGGTCTCAGGGAGCACAATGGCGGCGTGTTCCAGCTTGATATCCTGGCGCGACAGCACCAGATGGACGCCCTTGCTCGGCGCCACGCGCACCTCCGGCTCATAGCCAGTCAGCGTCTCAAGTTGCTCGGCAAAGATGCCGGTCGCGTTCACACAGTGGCGCGCGCGCACGGTCAACTCCTGCTGGCCCAGCCGGTCGCACACGCGCGCGCCGCATATCCGCCCCTGCTCCGAGATAAACGAGGTCACCTCCGTGTAGTTGGTGATGGCGGCCCCGTATTGCGCCGCTGTGCGCACCAGCGCCATCGTCAGGCGTGCATCGTTGGTCTGAGCATCGTAGTATACAAATCCCTCTTTCAGGCCCTCTGTGGCCAGCGTAGGGGCTATTTTCAGCACCTCCTCGCGCCGCAGACGGCGATGCGCCTTTACGTTGCGCCCTCCCGCCAGGATATCGTAGAACCAGAGGCCCATATTCAAGATAAAACTCAGACCGATGCCGCCTGGCATGGTGAATGGCAGACCAACCGGGTGTTGCTCGCCTTTGTAGATCGGCAGCACAAAGGGGAGTGGGTGTGCCAGGTAAGGCGCGTTGCGTAGCAGGATACCGCGCTCGCTCAGCGACTCGCGCACCAGGCTAAAATCGAAATGTGGTAAGTAGCGAATGCCTCCATGCACCAGCTTGGTGGATTTGCTGCTGGTGCCGCTGGCGAAATCCACCTTTTCGACGAGGGCCACCGTGTAGCCGCGCGCGGCGGCATCCAGAGCCACGCCCGCCCCGGTCACGCCACCGCCGATCACAAGCACATCGAAGGTCTGGCTGGCAAGCAGCGCCAGGTTCTGAGTTCTCACTGTTGACGATAATGGGTGCATGGGTGGGGTACGACTCCTATTCTGCCGACTGCTCCCAACGCAGCGAGCGCTCAACTGCGCGTTTCCAGTCCGCGTAGAGCTGCTCGCGCCGGTCGGCACTCATCTGGGGATCAAAGGTGCGATCAACCGACCAGTAGGCGGCTACCTCCGCCTGGTCGCGCCAGAAGCCGGTGGCTAAACCGGCGAGATAGGCGGCGCCCAGGGCCGTCGTCTCGGCGATCTTTGGTCGCTGCACCGGCACGCCCAGGATGTCTGCTTGAAACTGCATGAGCAGATTATTCACCACGGCCCCACCATCTACACGCAGCGTTTTCAGATGTAGATGACTATCCGCAGTCATGGCCTCCAGCACATCGCGTGTCTGGTAGCACATCGACTCAAGCGTGGCGCGCGCGATATGCT
>JALYVR010000278.1 GCA_030853145.1 Chloroflexota bacterium
GCACAGGTGCTGACCGATGAGCAGGCAGTCACGCTGGCCGGACTGGTGCGCCGCGTGCTGTGGACCCTGGGAGATGGCCAGGAGCCGCAGGATATCGAGTGGGTCTACGACGGCAAACAATTCTGGCTGGTGCAGGCGCGCCCGGTGACCTATCTCCCGCGCGTGACCTTTCCCGCCGTGGCCGCGCTGCCCACGATCTGGTCCAATGCGAACCTGAAAGATGCGGTGACCGGCGTGCAGACGCCGCTGAGCTGGAGTATCGTCCAACTGACGGTGAGTGTCATCCTCTACGCGCCCTGTGACGCCCTGGGCTACGCGTTGCCCGCAGGCATGGAAGCGCTCCGCCGCTTTAGCGGGCGCGCCTACCTCGATCTGACCACCATGCAGTGGGTCTATTACGATGCCTTTGGTCTGCTGCCACATGAGTTCAACCAGAGCGTGGGTGGTCACCAGCCGGAGATACCCGTTCCATCGCAGCATCCACTGCGTGGGCGGGCCGGACTGCGCCGCATGCGTGGCCTGTTGCGTTTGCTACGGGCCAGCACACGTAACGCGCATATGCTCCCGCGCGAAATGGAGCGCGTGCGCATGGAGGCGCGGACATACACGCGCCTGCCGCTGACCGACCTCTCCAATGCTGAGATCTACGCACTGCTCCAACAGATGAAAGACCTGGGCCGAACCTTTGGCGCGCGCTTCCAACTTGCCAATGCCAGTGGGACATGGGAGCAGTACCTCACGCAGGTGCTTGAACGCCAGCGGCCCGGTCAGGGTCAGGCGCTGGCCGCTGGCTTGATGGCCGGCAGCCGCGACGTGGTGAGCGCCGAGCAGGGCTACCGCCTCTATGACGTGGCAGCCGCAGCGGGGCATGATCCCGCGGCTCGTGCCTACCTGGCGGCACAACCACTTGACCCGCAGGGCTGGCGCGACCTTCCTGAGCAATCAGCGTTTCGTCGGTCACTCGTGGCCTACCTGGCTGACTTTGGCCATCGCGGCGTCTACGAAACCGAGATCGCCAACCCGCGCTGGAATGAGGACCCGACATACCTGCTGGCATCTATACAGGCGCTACTTGAGCAGGACACGCTCCAGGCACCTACCGCCGCGGCTCAGCAGAAGCGTCAGGCAGCTCAGGCAGAAGTCGCGCGGCTCTCTCTCCGGGTGCGCCCGCTGGTGTCCTGGCTGGCGGCGCGGGCGCGCCGCGCCGCCAGCCAGCGCGAGGCCGGAAAATCGACGATGGTGGCGCTGCTCGAACCGCTGCGCAAGATCGCACTGGAGATAGGACGGCGCATGCTTGAGACGGGCGTGTTGCACGAGAGAGCAGATGTCTTCTTCCTGACCTGGTTCGACCTGGTGGCATTCTTGCAGAGCGCGTGGGATGGACAAGGGGCGCGAGCGCTGGTAACGGATCGCCAGGCGCAACGCCGCGCCTGGCTGACTGAGACGCCGCCGGATATCTTCATCCGCGACGCCAAAGGACGGCCAGCCGAACTGCTCACCGCGCAAGAAACGCCATCTGCCGCGCCTCACGCGGGAGAGCAGGCGAGCAGCAATGCCAGGGAGCTGCACGGCGTCGGCGCCTCTCCCGGTCAGGCGTCCGGCCGGGCGCGGATTATCCGCCACCCCGACGAGGGCCAGCTTTTGCAAGCGGGCGAGGTCCTGGTCGCTCCCTCCACGGACCCCGGCTGGACACCCCTGTTCTTGCGCGCCTGCGCGGTGGTGATGGAGACCGGCGGCTACCTCTCGCATGGCGCGATCGTGGCCCGCGAGTTCGGCCTCCCGGCAGTAGTCAACGTCCCCAACCTGCTGGAGATTGTGCAGAATGGCCAACTCCTGGAGGTAGACGGCGACCGGGGCCGCATCACACTCTGACGCGTGTAGGGGCACCGCTGGTTCGCAGGGGTAGGTTTTTTGGGGAGCGCTTTCCACGGCGCCCCTACCTCTCTTCCTTCTCTTGTCCGATTATGCCTCACTTTTCATGAGCCCGCAAAAAACTTACCCCTGCGAAGGCGCCGCTGGCGTGTGCCCTGCCGTCCTATGCCCGCTGTATCTATAAACTCAGGAACAACTTGAATACACACCTCCTAAAGTACTAGAAGATTACCTGGAAAAACAAGAAATCGTTACATTGATAGAAGTCGATTTTTTGAACAAACAGTTGAGCTTTTTAGTGTCATGTAGAGTACGAGCATGATTATGTCGCATCTCTCATGCCGATTCAGTGTCTTTTATTCGAAGGAGAATAACGTGGAAGAGAAGATGAGCGCTAACAACTCGTCTCCTGAGGTCCAGAATAACCAATCAACCGATTTTACAACACCTTTTAGGAAGGCGCTAAATAGGCGCACTGTTCTGCGTTCGGGAGCGGGACTGGTGGTAGTGGGAGCAGGGGTAGGAGCCTTCTTCGGGCTCCAGCGCGGTACCAGCTTCGGTAAAGGTGGTGGCGGTGGTGGGACGATAACGCCTAATGTAGCGATTCAATGGAACAATGCAGCGTTGCAGGCCATACGCGATGTCAGTCCGGGTCCGACTATCGGATCACGAGCGCTGGCGATCATGCACACCTGCATGTATGATGCCTGGGCCACCTACGATCAAGTAGCTGTACCCACCCGTCCCAATGGCATTCCCCGGCAGAGGGCGCCGAAGGATGTCTCCCAGGCGGTCAGCTATGCTGCGTACCGGGCCCTGGTGGATCTCTACCCAACCGATACATCCGTATTTACCTCGTTAATGAAGAGTCTAGGCTATGATCCCAACAATACCTCTACCGATGTCAGCACACAGCCGGGAGTTGGCAATGTAGCGGCCCAGGCAGTTCTCACGTTCCGCCATGCTGACGGATCAAACCAGCTCAATGGTTATGCCGATACGACCGGCTACGTCCCGAAAAACGATCCCAACCTGCCACTTGCGCAGATCAATCCTCTGTACTGGCAGCCGCTGATTGTGAATGGCAAGGCACAAAAATACACGACTCCGCACTGGGGTACCGTCACGCCCTTTGGGCTGACATCAGGTTCGCAGTTTCGGCCCGCCGGCCCCGTGCAGCCCAGCGGTCCCGTGCAGAATGACCCAGGCTACACCGGCCAGGCCGCTACCATCGTACAGTACAATGCCAACCTGACTGATACGACGAAGACCATTGCCGACTACTGGGCCAATGGTCCTCACTCGGAGACCCCTCCCGGTCACTGGGAGCTTTTTGCGCAGTTTGTCTCTGCGCAATATCTCTCGGCGAAGAACAGAAACGCGCTACGCGATGATATTCTGCTGTTCTTCGTACTCAGCAATGCGGTGTTTGATGCCGGCATCGCCTGCTGGGAATGCAAACGCTTCTATGAGTCTGTACGACCGATCACTGCCGTGCGCTACCTGAACATGGGTCAGCCATTGACGTGCTGGGGCGGAGCGGGCAAGGGAACCATCACTATGCCGGATGGGGCAAATTTCATCCCCTACCAGGAATCGTTCGTGGTCACGCCGCCGTTCCCCGAATATGTCTCGGGACACAGCACGTTTAGCGCGGCCAGTGCCTATATCATGCAGCAGTCTACCGGTAGCGATACCTTCGGCAACTCCTTCACGGAAGCGCCAGGCAGCTCGCAGATTGAGCCTGGTTTTGCACCTTTGCAGAGTGTTACCCTTTCCTGGCCCACCTTCTCAGCCGCCGCGGCTGAAGCTGGCATCTCGCGCCAGTATGGTGGCATCCACTTCAATCAAGGCGACCAGGATGGGCGCGCGCTCGGCAAGCAGGTGGCAGCGCAAGCCTGGGCGAAGGCCGTATCCTACGTCACTGGCACCGCTCATTGATAGAGCCGTGCTAATTACCATTGTATAGCGCGAGGCAGGCCTCGCCGGTTCCCAAAGGGGGCGGCGAGGCCTGCCTCGCATTATGCGATAGGTGTACGCAGGCACGCTACGCAACGATGATTGTGAGAGTCATGCCCTGGTGAACTGTACAATAGATGTGGTATGTGCCCGCGATGGGGAAGGGGCCAAGCTCGACGCTGTTGCCATGCACCTGGATATTGCCGACGGCGGGCGCGCCTGGCTCGCGCGCTGGCTGGGGCGTGCCGTTCTGCCAGCTCCCATTGGCGAGAATATGCACGGCGGGAAAATCGTCCACCAGCAAGAGTTGCGAACCTTTGGTAATGGTTACCGACGACTGGAGAAAGCTGCCGGCCCCCATATGCACTGTCGCTATGCCGTTGGTGTATGTCGTTCCAGTGCTCGCGACCGCCGCTGGCTGCGCGACGGCGCCGATCAGCAGCGCGCCGATGATCATGCCTGCCACAACGCCCAGGGCTGGTGACAGCCAGTGTGGGGCCTGCCGCCCACCCTGACGATAGTTCTGTACCGCCGCTCCGATGCTCGCTCCAAATGCGATGAGCGCGCACGCGATGATGATCACTACTCCTACGAAGTGACCATAGCCGCCCTGGGGGTCCGTCTTTGGCTGCACCAGGCTTTGTAGCACATAAGCCTCAGTGAAGATCAGGTAGAGGAGATAAGCTCCCAGCAGGCTACTTAGCAGCGGCGCCCAGCGGAACCTGGTCGCCAGAATAGCCGCGCTTACCAGCTCAACTGCTGTTGTGATGACGATGTCCCGGCTGGGAGCGCCGCTGGTGATCGTGATGGCTATGGCACCACCAAGACTGCCGATGCCCCCTACGAGGAAGGCCCAGAAGGCGATTCTCCCCAGGACCGAGGGTTGTTGACGAGAAAAGATGTGTGTCTGTTTCACTTCCATATTCATTGCTGACTTCCTTTTGTGTATATAATACAACATCCTTTATATTTTATAGGTCAAGTATAGCGCTATGGAAGCGTCCTGTGTAGTGAGGGCAATCATGAGATAGGGATGACAAATGTCATCTCACGAGGAGAAAAACTGCCGTATGCCTTTCGATCCCGCCCTTGAGAACGTCGCTGCCCTGCTGGCTGCCCCGCCGATTACCTGGGGATTCTGTGGAGGCTGGTCCATTGATCTGTTTGTGAACCGTGTCACGCGCTTGCACAAAGATGTTGATGTCGCTATTTTACGGACGGAGCAGCGCCTCGTCTTTGATAGCCTTCGTCAACGGGGCTGGACGTTGGAGCAGGCCGCGGATGGAAAGCTGCTCCCTTTCGAGGAAGACGAGTTCCTGGAGCTTCCCGTCCACACGATCTGGTGCCGCAATACTGGATATGCCCCCGATTTTCTGGAAATATTGCTCAATGAGTCGGAAGGGGAGCAGTTCCTGTTTCGCCGGGACCATTCGATCCGCTGCCCGCTAAGCGAGGCCTTTGTGATCTCACCGTCCGGCTTGCCGATACTCGCGCCGGAGATTGCGTTACTCTACAAGTCAAACGAGCTGTCGTCCGCGAGCAATCACCTGGATTTCCAGTCCGCGCTGCCACTATTGCATGCCGGGCAAAGACAGTGGTTGGCTCAGGCCTTACGAATGCTTTCGCCAGAGCATGAATGGCTCAAAGAACTTCTTTGAAGAGTTAACCACGGCCTATGTTTTCAACAAGCGGCTCACTGTTCCCTAATGGCCGGCGCGCTGACCTGCCTGCTCAGCCTGCGCCACCACACGATACCGGCGACCAGCAGCACTGCTCCCACAAGGTCCCAGACAATTTCGTATGGCACATCATTGCTACAGATGCCCAGGATGCTACCCTGGTTGCTGGCTATATTGCACACGTGCTCATTGACCAGGTGCAGGTGCAGGATCGCGTGCTGGACAATGCCATCGTAGAAATTAAAGCCGCCCATTCCAATTAAGATGCTCGCCAGGATGAGGTTGCGCGTGAACGCAGTCCACGGCAAATGGGTGCGCCAGAGGCGGAAAGCGCCCCACAGCAGCACCTGATCCAGCAATCCATCTCTTCTATAGCACGTATTACGCGCGCAACAGAGGGACAGTCGTGCATGGCAGTGGGTAGATGTGGCAGGAGTGCCACTGCGATGCGCTTTATTGGCAAGAGTTTCGCAATTGCGAAACTCTTGCAATTGACTTTCTTTCTACGGTATACTTTAAAAGGATTGCATACTTCAATTGAGAGGATGTATATTTCTTCGCATCGTGAGGAGGATTCATGAGTAGTCAATTCAGTATTTCCGCCTTGAGGCATGTCTTTAACGACAGCTCGCACGATATCCGCCGGAAGGTGATCGGGATCTATGTCCTGCTCATTGTCTTCAACATAGCCGCCTGGGCGGTGGCCTTTTTAGGCTTCTCAATCCGCTATCCAACCCTGATGGCCGTTGCGCTCATAGCCTATACTTTTGGCTTGCGCCACTCGGTGGATGCTGACCATATCTCGGCCATCGATAACGTCACCCGCAAACTCATGCAGGAAAACAAGCGGCCAGTGGCAGTAGGTTTTTTCTTCTCGCTGGGTCACTCGACCATCGTAGTAGCTTTAACCGTCTTCATTGCCATTGCCGCCACCTTCATCACCACGGCAATCCCTACCCTGAAGAGCGCCGGGGGACTCATTGGCCTCTCGGTCTCCGCCGGATTCCTGTACTTGATCGCGATCATGAATATGCTGGTGCTCTGGGAGATCTTCCGAGCCTTTCGCAGCGCTAAGCGAGGAGAGGAATACAACGATCAGAGCCTGGATGAATTCTTGAACCAGCGCGGACTGATGGGTCGTTTCTTCCGTCCATTGCTCAAGGTGGTGGATAAGAGTTGGAAGATGTATCCAGTGGGCGTCCTGTTCGGACTGGGC
>JALYVR010000279.1 GCA_030853145.1 Chloroflexota bacterium
CTTCGCAAAAGCCGGTGGATCGAGCACAACTACGTCGAACTGCTCGCCCGCCTCCCGCGCCTGCGTGAGGTAATCAAAGACATCGGCTATAAGAAATTCGTGCTGCGCGGGATCAAGGCCGTTGAGGATGAAATGCTGGCGCGCGGCTTCGATGGCCGGGGCCGAGCTATCTACGCTGGTGACGCGCGTTTCGCTATCAGTCAAAGCAGCATACACGGAGAAGCCACCGGTATAGCTGAAGCAGTTCAAGACGCGCTGGCCGCGAGCATACTTGCGCAGCGCGGCGCGTTTGTCGCGCTGGTCAATAAAGAAGCCGGTCTTCTGGCCACGCCAGGGATCGACCAGGAAGTGGATGCCGTTTTCTAGCACCGCCACCTGCTCCGGCACCTCACCAGCCAGCACACGCGGCTCCTCTACCTCCAGACCTTCGCGCAGGCGCGCCTGGCTATCATTGCGCAGCAGCAGCCCTGTCGCGCCGCTCTCCTCCAGCAAAATATCGACAAGCGCAGGCAGCAGTTGCTGCATGCCCAGCGTGTGGACCTGGACCACAAGGATATGCGCGAAACGGTCCACGATCAGTCCAGGCAGGCCATCGCCCTCGGAGTGGACCAGGCGGTAGACATTCGTGTGCGCCGGCTCGAAGACGCGCCGCAAAGCTACCGCGCTGCGCACACGACGGCGCAAGAACTCGGCGTCGATGGCCTCATTGGCGTTGGTGGTCAGGATGCGAATGGCAATATCCGTGCGGGGATTATAGTAGCCGCGCGCCACAAACTGGCCCGTGGCGGATTTGACATCAATCAGCCCGCCAGCCTCGATCCAGCGTGGCTTCTGCTGTAAGGCGCCGGAGAAAACCCACAGGTGCCCGGCCAGCAAGGGTTCCTCGCGGTGAGGCTTTAAGCTGGTAGTTGGATAATGAACAGGTGTTGACACAATATACTCTTTCTTTGCTTCACTTCCATACGAAGGAGTTTCTGGTTATTATCGCACAAAGGAATTTTTTATGAATGTTGCACTGGCAATGGTCCCCCTGGCCATCGCTTTCGTCATGCTAGCACTACTGCAACAGAGCGGCGTGCGCGCGGGACTGGCTACCCTGGCAACGGCATTTGCGCTAGCACTGCTTGTGCCCGGATTCCACCTGGCTCTCGGCCAGGCGGCGCTGGCGGCCGCTCAGGGCGCGGCTACATCGTTGACTGTGTTGTATGTGCTTTTTCCCGCGCTGCTCCTCTACCAGTTACAACGCGTGAGCGGCAACATCGGCGTGCTGGCCCATGCCACAACGCGGCTTTGCCCTGACCGCGACGTGCAGGTGCTGCTTCTGGTACTCGGACTCTCCCCGCTGATAGAATCGGTCAGCGGGTTTGGCGTGGGCGTCGTCGTCATCATCCCCATGCTCACCGCCCTGGGTATCGAGACCGTGCAGGCCTGCGTGCTGGGCCTGCTAGGACAACTGGCGGTACCCTGGGGCGGCCTGGCGGTGGGCATCACGCTGGGAGCGAATCTGACCAGGCTCAACGCTAACGTGCTGGGAGCCTCTACCGCGCTGGTACTGGCTCCTGTGACTATCGGCTTTGCGCTGGCAGCGCTGGCGATGAGCGGGGGCACAGCCAGACTGCGGCATCTGTGGCCGACGGCGCTGAGCGCCGGGCTGGTCCTGTTTGCCGGCGAGTGGCTCTTTAGCCAGCTCCCCGGCGTGGAACTGGCCGGCGTCTTCGCGAGTATCCCAACAACTGTGCTACTGGCTGTCTGGGGTCACGCGGCCGCCAGGCGCACAGGGCAGAGAGCGCGAACAACCAGCAAACAAGAAGCGCGCGCTGACAGTACTGCCAGCAACGGCGAAGGAACAGCAATGGATGGCAGCGTCCCAGGCGCTCTCCGCATGCTCCAGGCACTGATGCCTTACGCCGTTTTGATCGCGGGCCTGCTCCTCTCGCGGCTGGTGCCTCCCTTCCAGCTCTGGCTACAGGAGCAGGGGGTCCTGACGATCCCCAGCATCGGGCTGCACTTCCAATTCCTGTACAATCCGGGCTTCTATCTGCTGCTTGGCGCGCTGACCGCCATGCTCTACCTGGGTCCGAAAGCGCACGAGCTCCCCGCGGTCCTGCTGCGAACCCTGCAACAATTTACGCCTGGCGCTGTATCGATTGTCAGCTTCCTGGCGGCCTCGCAGATTATGGGGGCCAGTGGCATGATAGCTGTGCTGGGGAATGCGGCGGCGGCTCTCGGCGGCGGGTATAGCTGGTTAGCACCCTGGCTGGGCGCGTTGGGCGGCTGGCTCACCGGCTCAAACGCGGGCAGCAACGCCATGTTCGCGCGCTTGCAGCAGGAGATGAGCATACGCGCGGGCCTGCCGGTACGCTGGGTGATGGGCGCGCAGAACAGCGCGGCCTCTATCGCCACCATGATCTCGCCCGCGCGCATGGTGCTCGCCACCTCCACCACAGGGATCGCAGGCCAGGAGGGCCAGTTGCTGCGACGCGTCGGCCCGCTGGTGCTGGTGGCGGTGCTGCTGATCTCACTGGTGTTGTTTGGCATTGTGCTGGCGAAGCTCCCGGCGTTCTGAGCGCATAGATGATGCAGAGTTCGTCGTGCGCTCACATGGGTGCTCAGAGAAGCCGGGTACAAAACTCGCTCACATGAAGAAGTCGCTCAACCCTCGCTGGACTCCCAGAGGGTGCCTGTGGTGCAATATTCACGCACGTAGCTGATCTTGCTCTCCTTGTAGCGTATAAGGGATGCTCCTTCAAAGCTACGCCGTCCCTCGAAAATCCATTCAAGGAAGCAGACCTCATCGGCGACGGCCAGTGTTGTGATCTCCCATCGGCTGATCTGCCAGGGGCCGTACTCGCCTGCAATTCTCTTTTCCACCTCGCGGATGATCTTCTCGGCCCCGCGAAAGATCTCGCCATCAGACTCTATAAGGATGCATGCCGGATCGAGAGTAGTCAGAATCTTGGTGCTGTTATATTCCTTCCAGCCTTCCACATACACGCGAACAAGCTGTTCTGCAAGAGATCGATCCAAATTCCTACCTCCGTATTGTGCTAAAGCGATCATTTTGATTTCCCACTCTTGAGTCAAAAAACTGTCAGCCTTGCGGTCAATTACCAGTATCCGCTGCTCTGTCTATCAATTACGTTTATTACATATCTTCGCGCGCGAGCATCTCCAGCTTCTCATTCGCTTCCATAATCGGGAACGCAATATTGAGTTCGCGCCCAAGCGCAGCAGCCTTTTCAAAATGCTCGCGGGCCTGAGCGCCCTTGCCCTGTTTGTAGGCAATCTCGCCACGTGTAAGATGTGTGAGCGCGATATAGAAGTGTAAGCCCATCTCTATAGAAAGCTGTTCGGCTTGCTGGCAGTACTCCAGCGCACGCGCCAACTCGTTACGTGCTATGTAGACATCGCTGACCAGCAGTTGAGCAGGGGGCAGGCCGCGCTTGAAACCCATCTCTTCCCGCAGTGCCAGCGATTTGAGCGCATACTCCAGGCTCTGTATCGTATCATTGGACATACTAAGGCCTGACAGGTGACGATATGCCTCGGAGGCCGCCCACGTATACCCATGCTGTTCGGCGATTTCCAACACGCGCTGGTAATATTCTCTCGCCCGCGTCTCCACGCCGTGCCTTTCATAAGTCAGCCCGGTATAGAAGAGAGACTCGGCCAAAATGCGGCTCTCCGCGATTTTTTCACTCAAGGCCGAAGCCTGCTCGAAGAAGCCACGGACCTCGATATAGTCACTGCCACCCGTGAGCAGATTATGATAATACCGCGTCTGACCGGCCAGGTAGAAGGCGCTGGCAATCCCAGCCTCATTTTGTATAGTTTCTGCCGCCTGGCGCGCCCGCTGGACGATAGAAAGCATACGATCTTCGTCACGATTGGTGAGAAAGTAGTTGTGGATAAGAAATTGACCATATTTGAGCAGAAAACTCATCTGGTCCACAGGCTGAACTTCCTGGGCTGACAGCCATTGTTCACCAGCCTGGAAAAGACGCAGGGCCTCGTCAAGCTGGCCCTGAAAGTAGTAGGCACTGGCAATCTCGCTCAACGCATTGAACGAGATTGCATAGCGTTCGGCGATGGCTTCCACGGATAAAGACATAGAGAACACCTCATCTTTCTGTATATGTATGGAGATGATACATAGCAGAAGTGTAGCGTTCGGCGCTACGAAACACATCACCTGAAAGGAGGATCGCGATGATACGCGCGAAACGCCTACTCGGATACTCAGAGCAATTGCAGATCGCGGGCATACGCAATAGCGTGTGTACGATTGCGCGCTCCCAGCTTGCCATAGATATGTTTCAGGTGGGTCTTCACCGTGTTCAGACCAATAACCAGCGTCGTAGCGACCTCCGCGTTGGAGTGACCAGCAGCGAGCAGGCGCAGAACCTCCAGTTCCCGCTGGCTCAACTGCTCAGTCGGAGAACCGGCAATGATACGGTGGCTCTGGCCGGTTAGATGGCGACCAAAGGCTCGGAGAAGCCGGTCAAGGTAGCCAGGGGAGCAGGATGGCGCCGCAGGTCTCCCTTGCTGATAGGATCGGCGCAATTTTCTGAGCAAGGCAGCAATCTGTGTACCTTCGTCGATAAAGGTGCGAATATACCCCTGCGGCTCTGCCAGAACCAGAGCTTCCGTCAGAGCTTCTAGAGCCGGGCCGTCCTCCTCTCGCAGCTCATAGGCGCGGGCGATACTGAGGAGAAAGAGGATTTTGTAGCCTGAGCGTTGTGTTTGCTCGGCCCTCTTGAGCAACCCACGCAAGAGGGGCAGCGCCAGATCTGGTTCGTTGCGTGCGAGCAGGGCCTGGGCCAGTTGCTGATACTCGTCTTCAGAGCGCGCGTCTGGTTCCTCAGTTGGGTCCAGCCCACATGCCTGCGCCCAATCCAGCAGCGGGACCAGATCGCCCTGAAGGGCGCTCAGGCGTGGGCGGATCAGCTTCAGCCAGGCGATCCCACGCGTAAAACTGGCCTGGCGGGCCAGTAACTCAGCCTCAGCCAAAAGCTCCCACACTCGCTCACACTTGCCACACGCCAGTGTTGTATACATTAGCCCGATATAGCCAAGCAGCCAGATTTTTACATCACCGCTACGCCGGCCCAGCGTGATGCCTTCGCTCAAATGGCGTTCAGCAGCCTCCAGATCGTTCCACTCGTAGCAGAGTTCTCCCAGGCCGATAGAGAGAAAGCCCACGGGCGGCAGTTTCTCCTCACCCGCCTGCAACGCGTACTCCAATCCATCCTGATAGAGCGTACGTGCCTGGCGCAAACGGCCCTGAGCTACGTAGAGATTAGCCAGCGAACGCACTGCCAGCATGGTCGTACGCAGGTTGCGACACTACTGGCTGAGATCAATCGCCTGGCGGTATGCCTCTTCTGCTGCGCGCGCCTCGCCTAACACCTCACTCGTCGTACCCAGGCTGTAAACAACCTCACCGCGCAAAAAGTGATCGTTCTCCGCCAGCCAGTGCAAAGCCTGGCGCGCGAGGACGATACTCTGCTCGATCCTGTCCTGGTAAATTGCGGCGCGCGCCCGGATGGCTGCAATCTCGCCATACAGCGCGCGCCGCTCGTCCTCAGCCATTTCAACCCTCTCCAGGCAGCGCTCAGCAGCACTCAGATAGCCTTCAACAGGCTCTGAACGCGAGGTATGCAGTTGCACCCAGGCCGCGAAGATGCAGAGGCGGGGATGCGCAAATACCATTTTCTCAGGCAAAGCGCGCAGCCATGCTCCCAGAACAGCTACCCCGCGCCTCAGCAACACCTCGCGTCCCTGCCCCTCAATCAACCGAACTGCTAACACGAAATCCCGCGCACGCAAAGCGTAGGTGATCGCCTCAAGCGGCATCCCTTGCTGCGCATACCAGGCGGCAGCACGGCCATACAGCAACTCAGCCTCGCCCGGATAGCGCTGCTCCAGACGAGTACGCAGAAAGTCAGCGAAAAGCTGGTGATAGCGATACCACACTTGCTGCTCATCCAACGGATAGAGGAAAAGATCCTCGTGCTCTAGTTGTTGTAAGAGACGCCGACTCTGATCTTGTAATAACACCGCGTCGCATAATGCTCCACTGCAGTGTACTCCAGTAGTCTGGATAGATCCTCACCGGTTGGAGTGTTATCTGTAAGCACCCGGAGCAATTCACCGGCCTCCTGCTGTGTAAAGCGAAGATCGGCAAAACTCAACTCGACCATAAGTCTCTGAGCGCGCAGGCGCGGCAGAGGCAGCAACGGGAGAACGCGGCTGGCGATGACCAGGCATAATTGCTCCGGTGCGTGCTCTAACAGAAAAGTCACGCTTGCCTGTACTGGCTGGCTGGTCAGGAGATGGTAGTCATCCAGCACAAGGACTATCTTGCCAGCTAAGGTTGCCAGAGCATTCACCAGAGGGATCAGAAACGACTCCAGCGCCTCGGATTGCAATGTAGGCAACAACGTCAGCGTATGCGTAGCAAGGTCGGGAGCGTGCTTTTGCAGAGCCGCGAGCACATACCTCCAGAAACGCGCCAGGTCGTTATCGCCCTCGTCCAGCGAGACCCAGGCCACCGGACAGGAACATTCGCGTAGCCACGCGCTCAGCAATGTGGTCTTGCCCGAACCAGCAGGACCAGTCACCAGCAGCAGTTTGCGGTCAACATGCTTGCTGAGGAAGGTGATCAAACGCGGGCGCGCAACCTCCGCAGACGAGAGC
>JALYVR010000008.1 GCA_030853145.1 Chloroflexota bacterium
GTAAGGGCCATATCGAGGCATTATACAACTGGAATCTCCTCTCAACCAGGGGCCTCCAAAAAAGATGTAAGCATTTTAACATTCAAGTGATAGGATACCGGCACAGGCACAGACACCGATGAAAGAGAGCAAAGTAAATGTCTATTGACGAGGCACAGGTGAACGAAGGGGTGGCGCATGGCAGGCCCCAGGGGAGCTTTTGGGAAGTGCTGACCGTATTCACGCGGCTTGGTCTGACCTCCTTTGGTGGGCCCGTGGCTCACCTGGGCTACTTCCATGAGGAGGTGGTCGTACGCCGGAAGTGGCTCGACGAGCAGAATTACGCGGACCTGCTGGCTTTGTGCCAGTTCTTGCCCGGTCCTTCCAGCAGCCAGATGGGCATCGCGCTGGGCATTACGCGCGCCGGACGCTGGGGAGGGCTGGCCGCCTGGCTCGGTTTTACGCTCCCCTCTGCCATCGCGCTGACAATCTTTGCGCTGCTCACCAATGATATCCACGGCGTGGCGCAGGCAGGATGGCTGCATGGACTGCTGGTGGTTGCGGTCGCCGTGGTGGCGCAGGCGGTGTGGGGCATGGCGACGAAACTCTGTCCTGACCGCCCACGCGCAACCATCGCGGTGCTGGCGACCATCGCCATCCTGCTGTGGCCGGTAGCCATTACACAGATCCTCATCCTGGCCGCCGGCGGGCTGCTCGGTTGGCGGTTTCTGCGCAGTACGGAGATAGTCACACCCTCGGTCCTGCCTCTGGCAGTGCCACGCCGGCTGGCGATTGCCTGCTGGATCATCTTCGGCGCTCTGCTCATTGGTCTCCCGCTGCTCCGCCTGCTGGTACCTAACCAGGCGCTCGCGCTCTTTGACACGTTCTTTCGCACAGGCTCGCTGGTCTTTGGTGGAGGGCACGTGGTCTTGCCGCTGTTGCAGCACGAGGTGGTGCCGGCTGGCTGGGTAACCAACGATCGGTTCCTGACCGGCTATGCCGCCACACAGGCCGCCCCTGGGCCACTCTTCACCTTCTCCGCCTATCTGGGGGCCGTGAGCAGGCCCGCCCCCAATGGCTGGCTTGGCGCGCTCATCGCCCTGGTAGCCATCTTCCTACCTTCCTTTCTGATGGTGATCGGCATCCTGCCGTTCTGGAACCGCCTGCGCGCCATCGAGGCCTTCCAGTCGGCGCTGCGAGGCATCAATGCCGCCGTGGTGGGTATCCTGCTGGCGGCGCTCTATCAACCAATCTGGACCAGCGCCATTCACGCCCCCAGCGATTTCGCCTTAAGCCTGCTGGCATTCGGCCTGCTGGTGATCTGGAAGGTGCCACCCTGGCTGGTCGTGGTGCTTGCCGCGCTCATCGGTGCTGGCCTGGGTCTGCTGTAGCTAAAGGATAGGAGATATTAGTGAGTCTATAATCATTACTCGATTGCTACAGCTCGGCTATACTGTCCTTATTCCTTATGGTAAAAATCAACGATATGATCTAGTGATCGAGAATGCTGAAGGGCGATTCTGGCGCGTGCAATGTAAATCAGCTTGGCTTGATAAGAGCGGTTCGGCATTAAAGTTTGATACAGCGAATCACAATGTCACTGGGAACAACCGGCAAATGCGACACTATCGAGGCCAATGTGAATATTTTGATCTCTACTGTGCAGAGATCAAGAAGGTATACCTTATTTCAGTAAGTGAGGTTGCTACTACCAGAGCGCACCTTCGCCTCACCCCTCCAAAAAACAAGAATCAGCATGGGTACAAAATGGCAACAGATTACGAATTATAGTGGGCCCAGCTGGGATCGAACCAGCGACCTGCCAGTTATGAGCCGGAAGCTCTAACCACTGAGCTATGGGCCCTTGCAAGACGCATTATACCATATGCGGCACAGTTTGAGAAGCCCTGATCTCCATTTCGAATCACCAGATCAACAATAGAACCTACCACACATGCTGGTTCCCATTGCCACGCCATCTCCACCCAGACAGAAATGTAGGGGCATCGCTGGCAGATGCCCTGTTCCAAGGCCGACAGATCGCTCCCTATAGAGTATCAACACATGATGTGCCAAAGGCGCCCCTACCTCTCTCTCCTTACAGAGAAACTCTCTTCTGCCGATAGCTTGTTACAACAACAGATGATATGTCTGTGTTTCAAGTAGCAGGGAGAGATCCATTGATAAAACGATTTTTGCCACGCGCTAGTGATCTACGTACCAGTAGCCGGGCTTCCTGGGGCATCATTCTGGTAATGGTGGTTATCTACCTGATTCCCTATCTAATCCCAGCTCTGGGGCTTATCAATATCCCTCCCTATAGCGCGCTTGGCTTTATTCCCATCATCGTAGGCGCCTTTCTGCGAGGATATAAAGGCAGTTTGTTGGCCTGGGCACTTATGCTGGGCGGTGTCTCCTGCTTCACTGTGGGCATCTATGGAGAGCATTGGCCGGCTGCGTACACTGCCGGTTTACTGATAGGAAATTTGATTGCGCTGCTGCTGGGTCTGGCCGTCTCTTACTTCTTCTCTATCAACCGGCGCTTAGCCTCGGCCATGAGCCAGCTAGCCGAGGTGCATGCAGTCGTTGCGCAGCAAGCGCTCACCGACACAATGACGGAGCTTCCGAACAGGCGGGCGATCTACCAGGATCTGCAACGGGAGATCGAGCGCTCAGGCAGGTCTGGGCGCCCAATGTCGTTGCTCTTCTTCGATGCGGACCACTTCAAACACGTCAATGATACCTATGGGCATGCCGTGGGAGATATTGTGCTCCATCAAATAGGGGTACGGGCTTCAACGGTACTCAGGTCACCGGATACTCTTGGACGCTTCGGTGGCGAAGAATTCGTGGTCATCTTGCCAGACACCACAGCAGAGCAGGCGCATCCTATCGCGGAGCGCGTACGGGCAACGATTGCCAGCTATCCACTGGTAGCAACCGGGGTGGATGGTGGCATCCCAACCACGATTAGCATGGGCGTCGCCACCTTCCCCGATGATGGCACGATCTGCGATGACTTACTTGAGCAGGCTGACCAGGCTATGTATGAAGCAAAACGCTCAGGGCGCAACCGGGTGTGTCTTGCCACTGCAATACGGCAACCACCTCTAGAAGAAGACACCCTCTTCCCCTTGAAAAGCGAAGAACCAGCAACCACATTCTAACTGATGTATATAGGAAAAACGGTAAAAGCTATCTCTACTATATCAAAAAATGTGGCGGTGCTAGTTTGTCCTCTTTTGACCTCTTGCCTTTTTCATATTGACTGGTTTAGATGAAAAAGGCGTATTTTCGTGTGTTACTAGCCATGAAAATGTGCTATACTATCAACAATCCATAGTACGGGATAGTGTCCCCCCGTTGAAGCGAGTGGGACTTTTATAGGACCGCGCCGTTATCCTTGTACGTGGCGCGGTCACAAATTTTTGCCAGGGGGCATTCAATGGAGAATGAAGTAACGATACGGATTGGTGGCGAGTCTGGTGAAGGAACAATTTCGGGCGGCGATATACTCACATCGGCTGCCGCGCGCTGGGGATACCATGTGTTTACCTTCCGCACCTTCCCGGCCGAGATCCTCGGCGGACCCTGTATGTTCCAGGTTCGGATCAGCGCCTATCCAGTCAAGTCCATGGGCGACTACGCTGATGTGCTCATCTGCCTGAATCAGGAAGCCTATGACCGCAATGTGAGCGATCTGCGGCCTGGCGGTGTGCTGATCTACGATCCATCGGACTTTACGCCTGAGAGCAGCGATTTTATCACCTACGCGGTTCCCTTTAATGAGCTAGCCCGCAAAGAGGTACAGCTTTTCCAGACGAAGAACATGGTCATGCTGGGAACCATCTCGGGCCTGTTCGGGCCGCCCTTAGAAGCGATTGTCGATGTAGTAGAGTCCAAACTCTCCCGGTCGCGCAAGTCGAACCCGACCCTGATGGAAAAGAACATGCTGGCACTTGAGGTTGCCGGCAAGTATGTCACCGAGAAGATGACCAAGAGAGACCCCTATCGTCTCGGCCCCGTTGAGAAGGCCAACCGCGTGGTGCTGAATGGCAACCAGGCAGTGGTAGCCGGCGCGCTGGCGGCGCGCTGCCGTTTCTTCGCCGGGTATCCAATCACGCCCGCGAGCGATATCATGGAGGGCATGGCCAAAGAGTTGCCGCCGCTGGGAGGGACCTTCCTGCAATCAGAAGACGAGATTGCGGCGCTGGCTGCTGTGATCGGTGCCTCTTATGGCGGTGTGCGCTCAATGACCGCGACGTCAGGGCCAGGCTTCTCGCTGATGACCGAACTGATCGGGCTGTCTTCGATGGCCGAGCTGCCGGCGGTGATTATCGACGCGCAGCGCGCGGGTCCCAGCACCGGCATGCCGACCAAGATGGAGCAGTCCGACCTGAGCTTTGCCCTGCACTCCGGTCACGGCGATGCGCCACGCATGGTCGTAGCCCCCGCCAACGTCGCCGATTGCTACAGCCTGATCGGGCTGGCCTTCAACATGGCCGAGCGCTACCAGATGCCCGTCATCTACCTGACCGACCAGTCCCTGACAGCCCGCGTGGAGAGCGTGGACAGCGACGCCTTCAAGCCGATGGCGGTGCAAGAGCGTGTGAAGTACAGCGAGCTTGCGGCCAATGGGCATAGCGGCAATGGCAATGGGAAGACCGAGGCAGCAGAGGCGATGGCCCATAGTTTCGCGCGCTACGCCTATACGGCCAGCGGCATCTCGCCCATGACGGTTCCCGGAGCCGGCGCCTCCCCCTACGTCGCGACAGGCCTGGAGCACGATGAACATGGACACCCCGACTACGAGCCGGAAGACCACACCGCGATGATGGAGAAGCGCTTCCGCAAGCTGGCTACAGCGGCCGAAGAACTGCCTCAACCTGAACGCTATGGAGACCCGGACGCCACTGTCGGCATCATCGGCTGGGGTTCGACCGAGGGGTCCATCCAGGAAGCGGTCGATCGCGCGCGCGCGAAGGGCTATAAGGTAGCATCACTGCACCCCAGAATCCTCTCGCCCCTACCCGACCGCGCCATTAAAGACTTTATTCGTTCCGTGAAGACCGTCATTGTGCCGGAGTGCAACTACTCAGGCCAGTTGGCCAATCTGCTCGGCGCGAAATACGGCTTGCAGGCTATTCGTGTGAACAAGTTTGGGGGTATCCCATTCACCGCTGGAGAGATTCTGCGGGCAATTGAGGAGGTTAGCTAAACCGTGGTTCAGTCAACATTTTCTCCCACGCTCAAAGATTATAAGAGCGAAGTAAAACCGACCTGGTGCCCAGGATGTGGTGACTTTGGCGTCCTCAATGCCACCTATCGCGGCCTGGCCAACCTCAAACTGAAGCCAGAAGAGACCGTCGTCGTCTCAGGTATCGGCTGCTCTAGCCGCATGCCGCACTTCATTAAGACTTTTGGCTTCCACAGTGTGCATGGGCGCGCACTGCCGCTGGCCCAGGGCCTGAAGATGGCCCGCCCGGACCTGACGATTGTAGCGGTCGGCGGCGATGGTGACTTCTTCAGCATTGGCATCGGCCACTTTGTGCATGCCGCGCTGCGCAATGTAGACCTGACCGCCATTGTGATGGATAACGAGACGTATGGCTTGACGAAAGGCCAGACATCGCCTACATCGCCACATGGACATACCACCAAGTCGACGCCCTACGGACTACTGGCCTCGCAGTTCAACCCGATTGCGACCGCCCTCTCCCTGAACGTCAGCTTCGTGGCACGCGGCTATTCAGCCAAGCCCAAAGAACTGGCCACCATGATCGAGCAGGCCACGAACCATCGCGGCTTCGCGTTCATCCAGGTGCTCAGCCCCTGCCCAACGTTCTATAACACGTTCGACTCCTGGGATGCCGCCGTCACCCCCATCCCAACCACCCACCAGACAACCGATCGCCTGGGGGCGCTAGGTCTGGCCATGGACACCGACAAGCAGTACGTCGGGATCTTCTACCAGGAAGAGCGTCCAACGATGGACAGGGCCGTACACGAGCTGGCACAGCAGACGAAAGAGTTCGATATCAATACCTACATGCAGCGCTACGTCTAAGACAGAAGGGGTAGAGGCTTGTAAACCGCGCCCCTACCCCTTCTGCATTCTATCCCTCACATGATCTTACTGCTGGTATTCCTGGGACTGGACCGAGGCCGGTACCGTGATAGCCAGCGTGAATTTCTCTCCACAGGCGCGGCAGAAAAGGCCGCTATCATTATGAGATTTTCCGCCGATAGCTGTTAACTGCTGCTCGGCAGGCTTCCCGCACCATTCGCAACGGCTGCCTTTAGGAGCAAAATCCACCGAGACTGGCTGAAAGAATTCGTTTTTTGACATGAGGTCTCCTCCTGGTTCGTGCTGATCGAGTACGATTGCTCACGAACGAAATGTAAAACAGCACACTAGGGGGGAACCCGTATCTGGTGGTCAACGGCGTTGGAGAATCCACGACGATACGGCATCTACAGAGAACGCGCGCCATCGCCCAGGAGCTACTATGCTCTTCGCGCCGGCAATCTGGTGATGCAGATGGATGTATTGCCGATGCAAGATAGAATATAGCATATTTTGACGCAAAACGCTAGTAGCAAAGGTACATTATTTGCGCATGCCAGGAGAGAGATTGGCTTCTGCCATACGCAAACACTGTATTTTGTGCAAGCAGAACACTTTCAGGCTTCTGGGTGTTCCTCTTCTAAAGGAGGAAAGCGGCTGGAGAGGCGTGTACCGATAATCCAGCCAGCTCCCCCTAACACAACCGTCAGGCTGAACCAGACGAGAAGAAGGATATTCAGGGATACATTGAACGCAGCAGCCAGGATGCCTGCAAGCACAATGCCGAGCGTGAGACCGATAGTCACGCCTATTAAACAGCCAGGATGCGCAAGGCTACGCCCCCGCAACTTGTTCATCATAACGCTACACCTTTGCCAGGACAAATTCTGTTCGTCACGGATGATAGCGCTATCATGCCATGCCGTCAAGTTTGCAGGCTTATAGAAACGTATAAACATTCTGGACAACGACCGAAAATGTCGCTATACTGAATAGGCCGTGTATTCTACGTGTGTTAGGCACGTACAAGTCTTAAGGCGCCGACTTCTACGCGGGATTCCGCACGGCAGAGAAGCATAATCGCAGCACAGCATGATTGCATGATCTCCCTGAAAAACAGCAATACACACAAGAGAAGCGATGAATGTACATACAGCAAGGACCTTTATCGTCATGAGGGGCTATCCCGGCACAGGCAAGAGTACGATTGCGCGTGCGCTCGCGGCGGCATTGCACGCGCCCTTGCTTGACAGGGATATCATCCGCCAGATGGCGGTGGATATATTTGGCAAGCTGCCCACAGTTGGGCAGTTTTCATATGAGTTGATATTCGCCCTGGCACGCGAGCAACTGGAGCTTGGGCTAAGCGTTGTGCTGGACACTCCTCTCACCTATCGCAGGACATACGAGCAAGCGAAGGAGTTAGCCAAAGCCTTCCACACGCCTATGCTGGTGGTCCATTGCCAGTGTCCCTCCGAGGTACAGAAACGCCGCTTAGAGGGACGCAAGGGCCAGGTCTCCGCCTTCCAGATCACATCGTGGGAGGAGTGGGAGCGCTGGAAACCTCGCTTTGAGCGCTTCGATGATGGTGGCTGTGTCATCGATACCTCCCAGCCGCTTGACGACTCACTGGCCAGGGTGATGCACAGTATTCAAGAGCTTCATTGTCGCGAGGGCCAGCAACACGCGAAGCAGCCACTCCCCGATCAGTCTCGCATCTAAGGAAACAGTCTCCAAGCAGCCTTTACATATCCCCCATCTGTTCCATACAATACAAGAGTGTGTTTTAGATTATTTTTTGGAGGACCGATGAAAGCTGCTGTATTTCACGAGCATGGAGACATAGACGTTCTACGTGTCGAGGAGATGCCAAAGCCCACTCCTGGCCCGACCGACGTGGTCATCAAAGTGCGCGCCTGCGGCGCGAACCGCCTGGATACCTATTCGCGCGCTGGTCGCACCAAAGTAGCGCCCATGCCGCATATCGCCGGATCAGAGATCGCCGGCGAGATCGAGGCGCTTGGCGAGGCGGTCAGCGGACTGAGCGCCGGGCAGGCGGTGGCCGTGGCGCCCTACCTGTTCTGCGGACAGTGCGAATTCTGTCGCGCGGGCGAAGAAGTACTCTGCCTGAAGGCGGACATCATCGGCCTGGGCAGCCAGGGGGGCTTTGCCGAGTATGTGAGCGTGCCGGCGTCCAGCGTGGTAGCCCTGCCCAAAGGCCTGGACTTCGTCTCGGCCGCCGCTGTCAGCCTGGCGACGATTACCGCCTGGCATATGCTCGTCGTGCGCGCGCCACTCCAGCCGGGCCAGGATGTACTGGTACATGCCGCCGGGAGCGGTGTGGGCAGCGCGGCCATCCAGATCGCCAAGCTCAACGGCGCGCGCGTGATTGCCACCGCCGGGTCGGCCGAGAAGCTGGAGCAGGCGCGCAAGCTGGGGGCCGACGAGGTCATCAACTACAACGAGCAGGACTTCTTGCAGGAGGTGCGGCGCATCACCGGCAAGCGCGGCGTTGATGTCGTCGTCGAACACATCGGCGAGCAGACATGGGAGAAGAGCGTAGCCTGCCTGGCGCGCAGAGGGCGCCTGGTGACCTGCGGCGCAACAACTGGCAACGAGGGGAAGGTCAATCTCTGGACGCTCTTCGCCAAGGAGATCGCGATTATCGGCTCCTACGGCGGCACGCGCCACGACCTGGCAGATGTCCTCAAGCTGGTGGCTATGGGCCGACTCCAGCCCGTTGTGCATGGCACCTATCCACTCGAAAAGCTGGGCGAGGTCCAGCAGATGATGGAACAGCGCCAGCAATTTGGCAAGCTCATCGTGACGCCCGGCGCATGATTTCAGGCATGTGGAACTACAAGTATAATGGTATGTAGAGGCACGCTCGTGTAAAACAGCTCGCCTGTAGTGATGAAACCTGACTTACCATTATATTTTCTGGCATTACCGCAACGTGATGCCAGGCTACACTGAAAGGATGCACCTGTCATGGCAACAACAACAAACGAGGTTCGCGCCAGGAAGATCGAGATCGTTGACCAACCAGAAGAGGTAGAAGAGAAGCAAGGGCTGAACCTCAAGCTGCTCATCCCCGTCATTCTGGTCGCCGCCGCCATCACCCTGGTGATTGTACGCCGCCTGGTCGGCTCCAACGAAGACTAGCCCGTTCGACGTGGGTCTGTAGCCAGCCGCTTGCGCGCTGGGACGCTGAGAGATAACGCGCTTTCCACGCCCCGGCACGCAAGCGGCCGGCTACAGACCATGAAGCATATATTTCAGCCAGGATTCAGAAAGACTTTACTCCCATTTCAGGCCTTCGCATTATAACCTTCTTAAGACATCTATGATATGATAGGCGCATGTGTCGTGCATGCATGCGCCCATGCGAAGGAGACATGACTATGCGAAAGAAGGCGATCCTCTGGCTAGCAGCGACGCTGTGCATGCTACTTACGTTGCTCTCTGCTTGTGGCACAAATGGCGTTTCAAGTGGGAAACCGCATCCCACCACAGCGCAGCGTGGCTCTGCCAGGCTCTATGTACTCGATGGCTACCTGGCGCCGGGTGCCGACAATGCCAGCAACCAGCATATTATCGCGTTCCAACCTGAGAGCGCGCATCCGGGAGCGCTTGTCACGCTGCCGGTAGGCCTGATGTCGCTCGATCACCAGCGCGTTTACACAGCCACAGTGCAAGGCGGACATACAGCCGTCGCGATCTTCGACACACAATCGGGACGCAGCATACGCGCGTTCAGCATTCCCGGCAGCTACTCAACAAGCGAAAGAGACTATGCCACGGCGGTATCCTCGCCCGATGGGCGCTGGCTGGCCCTGCGCTACCAAGGGACCACCAGCGATGAGACCTCGATCGCGCTCGTCGATACGCAGGCGGCAAGGCTGGCCAAGACATTTCACCTGGCGGGTACCTTCGCGCTCGACGCTATCTCCGCCAATGGGGGCATGATCTACCTCCTGCAGTACCCCAACAGTGGCAGCGAACACTACGATGTACGCGCGCTCGATGCGCAAGCGGGCCAGCTTCTCCCCGGTACTATTGTTGATAAGACGGAGATCAACGAGAAGATGCAGGGGACAGCCTTGACACGGCAGATGGCGGCGGATGGCTCATTCGCGTACACGCTATACATCAATACGGCTATCAATGAGGCCTTTGTGCATATCCTGCCGTTGTACAACGAGCCGAGTGGTCCGCCACTGGCGCGCTGCCTTGATCTGCCGGTCGGACGCTCGGCCAGCCTGCTCCACTACTACACGCTGGCGCTGTCCGCCGATGGCACAACACTCTACGCGGCCAACGCGGCGCTGGGTACGGCCGTTAAAATTGGCCTGGACCACAATCAAAGCACCGTTTTCGACATCAATATCGCCTCCACAGGCAGATTTAACCCTGGCAATATTGTCACCACCAGCAGCGACAGAACGCGTATGCTGCATAACGGCGCGGTCCTCTCCCCTGACCAGAAGACGCTCTACGTCGCAGGAGAGCGCGGTATCTGGGTTATCGATACTGCTACGCTCAACGTGCGCGCTCATTACCTGACGCAGCAGACCTTCACAGGGGTAGCCATTAGCGCTGACGGTCGCACGCTCTACGCGGTTGACCCGACAACAGGCATCACGCTGGTTGATGCCGCTGCTGGACAAGTGCGGCAGGTCACAAAGAGTCCTGCGCAGGCACCCTGGGGGATTGAATGGATCACCAGCTAAAGCGAAAGCACACCTGGGGAGCGGAGGCGCGTTTGATCGCGTCTCTGTTCCTCATGCTCCTGGTCGCGGCCTGTGGCGGAGGCCCAGGCTCTACGACAAGCACACAAACACCGACGCACGCGCCCGCCGTTACAGTGAACGTGCCACAGCAAGCTACACCCACGACCACGTCGCTCGTTGCCTGGCCTGCCTTTAACGGGGACGGCGTGCGCAGCGGTGTAAACACAACCGAGCGCATTATTTCACGGAGCAACGTAGGCCAGCTTACACGGCTGTGGCAACAAACGTTGCCGGATGTCGCGGATAGCTCGCTTGTTGAACAGCCAGGCGTCCACACCACCAATGGGACGAAAACGCTGCTCTTTGTGACCACGAAATCCGGCAGCCTGCTGGCGATCGACGCGGCGACAGGGCAGACCGTCTGGCGGCGCGATACCAGCGGACCGAAGATTACCAATAGCTCTCCGGCCCTCGATCCGTCCGGCCACTTCGTGTATAGCTATGGCCTCGATGGGAAGGTCCACCGCTATGCCGTTGGCTCAGGAGCCGAAATCACCGGCAACGGCTGGCCCGCCACGATGACGCTGATGACGCAGGACGAAAAGGGCGGCACAGCCATCAATATCAGCAATGGCTACTTCTATATGGGCATCGGCGGCTATGTCGGCGATGGTGGGCATTACCAGGGGCATGTGGTAGCCGTCAACCTGGCCACAGGCCGAACTACCGTCTTTAATACCTTATGCGCCACTGTGCGCCAGCTCCTCAACAACGTACCCACGGCACCGAACTACTGCGCGGCTCTGCGCTCCGCCGTGTGGTCACGCGCGGGCGCGGTGGTCGATCCAGTGACAGGCAATATCTTTATTGCCACCGGGAACGGGCCGTTTGACGCCAATACTGGCGGACATGACTACGGCGATAGCGTGCTTGAACTGAGTCCCGGCCTGAGCAGGCTGATCGATACCTATACGCCCATCAACTACACGCAGCTTAATACGCAGGATGCCGACCTCGGCAGTGCCTCGCCGGCCCTGCTCCCCCGGCAGAGCGGCAGCCGCACGCCGTACCTGGCAGTACAAGCAGGCAAAGATGAGAAGCTGCGACTGCTCAACCGTCAGAATCTCTCCGGCAGGGGCGGCCCCAACCATGTCGGCGGTGAGGTGCAGACCGTCAGCTTGCCGCAGGGATGTGCCGTGCTTACGCAGCCCACTATCTGGAACGATCCTGCGGGGACGACCTGGCTATTTGTAGCCAACGACTGCGGCTTCTCGGCCTTCACAGTCGTAACCAGCGATGGTGTGAGCAGGTTGCAACTGGCCTATCAGAACAAGGTGATGGGCAGCTCGCCGTTTATAGCGAACGGTGTCCTCTTTGTGCAGGGAAACAAGGTGCTATACGCCCTGGCGCCAACCACAGGCACGATCCTCTGGAGCAGCACCCTGCGGTCGGCCGGAGGCTCGATCGGTGAATTGCACTGGCAGAGTCCACTGATTGTAAACGGGCATGTGTACGCGGTCGATATGAATGGGCATATCACGGCTTACGGGTTCAAATAGCCTGTGTTCTGGAACTGGCAAGCGTGTAGGAAGCGAGGAGCGCGCATGGGTACACACATTTTGATCGTCGATGACGACAGCCGCCTCGTCAGCACGCTACGCCGCACGCTAGCCTACGAGGGGTATCAGGTGTCTACTGCACAGGATGGTGCGCGCGCCCTGGAGTTCGCACGCACCAGAGTACCAGACCTGGTGATCCTGGACGTTACATTGCCTGGTATCGATGGCTTGCAGGTCTGCCAGCGGCTGCGGGCCGCCGGCGATAGCGTGGCCGTGCTTATGCTTACCGCCCGCGACGCCGTGAGCGACCGCGTAGCCGGCCTGGAGACCGGGGCCGACGATTATCTGGTGAAGCCCTTCGCGCTTGAAGAGTTGCTGGCGCGCGTCAAGGCGCTACTGCGGCGCTATACGCCGGGGGATATCAGCCGCGAGGTGCTGCGCTTCGAAGATCTCGAACTCGATACCGCCACGCGCCAGGCACGCCGTGGCGCCCGCAACATAGACCTGAGCACCACCGAATACGAGCTGCTGGCGTTGTTCCTGCGCAACCCGCGTGCCGTGCTCACGCGCGGCATCCTGATGGACCGGGTGTGGGGGCAGGATTTTGAGGGCGGCCCCAATGTGCTTGAGGTCTACATCGGCCACCTGCGCAGCAAATTGGAACAGGGCGGGGAGCCTCGGCTCATTCAGACGATACGCGGGGCAGGCTACGCGCTGCGCCTCGCCGCGTGAAGCCAGAAGGAGGAAGAGTTATCATGTTTATGCCTTTGCAGCTTCGCTTCACGCTCTTCTATACCCTCCTGCTGGCCCTGGCGCTGCTGTTCTTCGGGCAGGCTGTCTACAACCAGGCCCAGCAGCGCGCGTATCAGGATTTAGACAACACACTCAAGAGCCGGGCCGAGAGCGTCACGTTCGGGAAGCTCCTGCTGTGTCCCGGTGCGTTTCCTAATCCCACGCCTTTTTCCTCGTCAGCGCCCTATGCCCTCCCCAGCGTTGATGGTCTGGGTACAGGCGGCGTAGCTATCGAAGTGCTGGATAGCAAATTGAACTTGCTGGCGACCACGTCGGGGCCTCTGCCAGATGGTACGACGGTTGTGCCGGGTTACCTGGCCAATAGCCCCACTCCCTGGGACCAGGCAGCGATTCAGAGCGCATTCAAACGCTATCAAGCTGGCGCGGGCGCGGATGGCGTGTATAGTGTGGTTACCTATGAGAATCAGCCGGTGCGCGTATTCACGCTGGTTAATGAGCAATCTATGTGCGGCGACTCCAGCCGGGGAAGCACGAATACCATCCACTACATCCAGACGGCACATTCGGAGCAAGATATCCAGCAATCGCTGAACGACCTGCGGCGTGTACTCGCGCAAGGCGCCGCCCTGGTGCTCGTCTTCACGTTGCTCGGCGGCTGGTTCATCAGTCGCGGCGTGCTGGGTACAGTGCAGCGTATCACCAGGACGGCGCAGCGCATCAGCGATTCGCGGGACTTTACGCGGCGCGTGCCTCTCGCAGTGAAGCCGGGCCGGGACGAGCTTGCCACGCTCGCTGAGACCTTCAACAGGATGCTGGCCAACCTGGAGGAGGTCTACCAGCACCAGCAACGTTTCGTCGCCGACGCATCACACGAACTGCGTGCGCCCATCACCTCCATTCGCTGCAACCTCGATCTATTGGTGAAGGCCCCCGATCTCCCCGGTGACGAGGCGCGGGCCGCTCTCGACGATGCGCGCACGGAAGCCGACCGCATGGGGCGTCTGGTGAACGATCTCTTGACGCTGGCACGCAGCGACGAAGCCCAGCAACTGGCCGATAGCGTAGATAGCACGAGTAGCGCGATACATACTAATCTAAAGGTTAATGGCTATAAGAAGCATGAAAGCCAGGCGCGACAGGTAGACCTGGATAGCCTGCTGCTTGAAGTCTTCCGCCAGTACCGGCTCGTGGCAGACGATGCAGCTATGCAAGTCGAGGATGGCAAACGACATGGACCACGGCTCACGCTGCAACACATCACGCCCGCGAAAGTGAGCGGCGACCCCGATCAACTGAAGCAGACGCTAGTAGTCTTGCTGGATAACGCCCTCAAATACACGCCACACGAGGGAAATGTGGCGCTTTCATTGACCACAAGCAAGGATGATGCCATCGTCACGGTCAGTGACACAGGACCCGGCATCGCACCAGAGGCCCTACCGCACATCTTCGAGCGTTTCTATCGCGCCGACCCAGCGCGCAACCGCGATCGAGGCGGCAGCGGGCTAGGCCTGGCGATCGCGCGCAGCATTGTGCAGGAGCATCAAGGCTCCATTGAAGTCGAGAGCACGCCCGGCAAGGGCTGCGTCTTTACGTTGAAGCTGCCCCTGGCGGGTACATAATACTTAACAACCTTCATGTGACGGGTGAGATACCCCATCCCGCGTAGGGATTCGGCTGGCTGCACACACGAGGCCCACACGCATGCGGCATTTCGTGTAGGGGCGCCGCTTCGGCTCCGCTTCGGCTCCCCTTGCCCGCCGACAAGGCCTACGCCCGGTCCCTACTCTCTACTGAGCCGATCTTGCGCCATCAATCGCCACAATCTGCCCGGTAATATAGCTTGCTCCCTCGGAGGCCAGGAAAAGCACTGTTGGGGCTAACTCACCGGGTTGGCCAATACGCTTCATCGGCGTGGTATCAGCAACCATGGCCTCCGCGCGCTTAAGGATAGCTTCGGTCATGCGTGTGCGAAACATACCGGGGGCAATAGCATTGACGCGAATATTGCGCGCCGCCCATTCCACCGCCAGCGCGCGTGTGAGGTTGATCACCGCAGCTTTACTGGTGTTGTAGCCAACCGTGTTCATCTCGCCGCCACCAAAGCCAGCGATCGAGGCCACATTGACTATAGCGCCCTTGCTGCGTTCGAGCATATGCCTGCCAACGACCTGTGACACCAAAAATGTGCCGGTAACGTTTGCGTCGATCACCTGTCGCCAGCGCTCGAAGGGCATGGTTTCGGCGGGCGCGCCCCAGGTCAGGCCGGCATTATTGACCAGAACATCGATTTTGCCACAGGCCTTGAGCGTCTGCTGCACCAGGTTCTCTACAGAAGCGGGATCGGCAACATCGCAGAGATAGGCATACGCGGTCACCCCTTGCTTTTTCAGCTCTTGCTCCGCCTCACTGAGCCATTGTTCGCGGCGCGCGGTGATGACGACAGTAGCCCCGGCCTTACCGAAGGCCTGCGCAATCTCAAAGCCCAGCCCGCGCGATCCGCCAGTGACGAGAACCACCTCGCCGGAGAAATCGAAGGTCATAGTACCCATGAGCACCCCCTTATGTCTTGTAGTAGACCGTTTCTCTTCACGCGACAGGCCAATGTGTAGTGGCGACCCTTGTGGTCGCCATATCCTCAGCCAGGCCAGAGCCAGCCAGGGGGATCATGACGACCGCAAGGGTCGCCACTACACATTGACCGTCATATGACCTGTGTCAAAGCCGACACGCTATACCTCTTCTGGCAGCGCGGCCTCCTCAAGCTCTTCCTCTTCCTCTTCTGCCTCTACCTCGCCGGTGCGGAAGCTGATCATATTGCCACGGATCTGCTCCTCCAAGGCGGAGGCGACATCGGTGTTCTGGCGCAGGAAATCCTTGGCATTCTCGCGACCCTGGCCCAGACGGATATCGCCGACGTTGAACCAGGCGCCGCTCTTCTTAACCAGGCCCATCTCAAGACCCATATCGATCAGGCCACCCTCACGGGAAATACCCTCGCTGTACATAATGTCGAATTCTGCTACCTTGAAGGGGGGGGCCACCTTGTTCTTGACCACCCTGACACGGGTACGGCGGCCGACCACGTCCTGGCCCTGCTTAATGGTATCGGTCGGGCGAATATCCAGGCGCACCGAGGCATAAAACTTCAGGGCTTTACCGCCGGAAGTGGTCTCAGGATTGCCGAACATGACGCCCACTTTTTCACGCAACTGGTTGGTGAAGATCACCGCCGTATTGGAGCCACTGATAATGGAGGTGAGCTTACGCATCGCCTGGCTCATCAGGCGGGCCTGCAAACCAACGTGGGAGTCGCCCATCTCGCCTTCGATCTCGGCGCGTGGGGTCAGGGCCGCCACCGAGTCAACGATAACCACATCGAAGCCATGGCTACGCACCAGTTGGTCCACAATCTCCAGCGCCTGCTCGCCCGTATCGGGCTGCGCGATCCACAGGTTCGAGACATCCACCCCGCAGTGACTGGCGTAGATCGGGTCGAGCGCGTGCTCAGCGTCGATAAAAGCTGCGACGCCGCCGGCGCGCTGCACATTGGCGATCACATGTTGACACAGGGTTGTTTTACCCGACGACTCCGGCCCATAAATCTCGGTGATACGTCCACGAGGCACGCCACCCACACCCAAGGCAAGGTCCAGCGCGATTGAGCCTGTGGGAATGGATTCGACATGCACCTTTGCAGCTTCTCCCAACTTCATAATCGAGCCCTTGCCAAAGCGGCGCTCAATCTGCTGAACCGCGAGGTCGCGAGCCTTCTCACGTTCGGTCGTAGCCGCAGATACAGGAGCCGGACTCACACTTATCGTTTTGTCTTTCTTACTCATTGCTTGTACGCCAGGGTGTAGGATGCAGGCAGGGTTGTTGCCATCCCGCTTCACCGCCCTCGCGTTCCTCCTTTTGTGACACTCTTCAGCTTTCGCAAAGAAAGGGAATCTCCGGTGCTCCGCGCCTGTTCGCGGCAACGAGCTACAGGGTCTATCTCCTTGCCGCGTGACGTGTCCTTCTTAATTCCCGCTCCAACACACTAGATATTCTTTTTACCTGGATGGAAAACGGAAATAGACTCTCTCCTCCACGGTCTATTTCACGAATGTAGAACGACTGTACCATACGTTTACAGCCATGTCAAGATGTGTCTTTGCGGTAGGACATGCAGCAGCGCATCCTCCCGCTTGCTTACAGGTTACGCCTTCCTTCGAGAGCGCGGCTGAGCGTGCCTTCATCAGCATACTCCAGGTCGCCACCGATGGGGAGGCCACGCGCCAGGCCCGTGATCTTGACGTTGAGGGGCGCCAGCAAAGGTTCTAGCTCATCCTTAATATAGCTTGCGGTATACTCTCCTTCAAGGTTAGGATTGGTGGCTAGAATCACCTCACGCAGCTTCATGGTCTGCACACGTTTTATCAGCTCATCGATACGAAGATTCTTGCGGAACACACCCTCGGCAGGCGAGAGCGCGCCATGCAGCACATGGTACAGGCCCTTGTAGGCGCCGGTCTTCTCCAATGCCAGCACATCCAGCGGCTCCTCCACGACACAGATGATCTCCTGATCGCGAGCAGTATTGCTACAGATGAGGCAGGGATCGTCTTCAGTGATATTGAAGCAGCGCGAGCAATAGATGATGCTCTCTTTGACGCGCATGATGGCTTCAGCCAGGCGGCGCGCCTGATCGGTGGGGTTGCGCAAGACGAAGAACGTCAGGCGTTGCGCCGTCTTCACGCCCACACCCGGCAGTTTTGAGAACTCTTCGATGAGGGCCGCGACCGGTGGTGCAATATCACTCATCAGCTAAAACATTCCTGGAATGCGCATTCCGCCCGTCACGCTGCCCATCATCTTTTGCTGGGCCTCATTGGCCTTGGTAAAAGCATCTTTGGCCGCGGCCAACACCATAACCTCCAGCTCGGTGATGTCCTCCGGGTTAAAGGCCTCCGGGTCGATCTTGACGGCAGTGACATCAAACTTGCCGCTCACAGTGATGGCTACCGCGCCACCGCCAGCGGTGCCGGTAAAGTGACTATTCTCTAGCTCCTCTTGCATCTTCTCCAACCGCTGCTGCATTTTCTGGATTTCACGCATATTCATGACTCTCGCTCCTTACTACTTTGGTTGAATATCTGAGATGTGTGCGCCAAATGTCTTCACGACCGCCTGCACAACTTGGTTACGCTGAGCATATTGCTCAACAGGCTCCCACGATGATCGCGGCGGCTCTATAATATTCTCTCTCACAACCTTCGTTCTGGCAAGGGGGGGACTATCATCCTCGTGAGAGTGTGTGGCGGGGGGTAGCTCAGGCGGCTGCGGTCGCAGTATGACCTCTGCCGCCTTCTCGACCGGCTCCGGATCAGGCGATGGCGCGGGGGATGGCTGGCTGTTACTGCGTCCACGACGTGCCGCCTGTTGCCTGGGCGCGATGGCTGCGTAGGGGCTAGCCGGATCGCTCACAGGCATACGCGAGTTCGACATCGACAACACTTGCTCCGGCGGCACCACGCGCGCGCGGCACTTCTGATTAAACTCCAAGGCTAACGCCCACTCGATAACTTGATAGCGCTCGCCCTTGTTCACATTTTCGTAGTGCATCCCACTTGAGGCCTGCATCACCACAAGCGGCGATTCGGCCGTCCCTTCAATGGCGATGATAGTACACCCATTGAGCCATGCCTGTAACTTGGCATCTTTCTGCCTGACGCGCCGCTTGACATTGTCCCAGCCTTTTTTTGCCTCCTCCAGTGTCAATGTAGGCGGGGCCTGATTCTCCTGCGCCGTCTCTGCTACAACAATGTCATCGCTAGCAGCAGGTGGCTGCGCTCGTTCAGGCGTGCCTGCCACTTCTTTAGCGGCGCTAACAGGAGATAGCTGGCGCCTCTCCGGCATCTCTATTGCCTGTGACGAGGAGGCACTCCTGCCATTGGACTCAACTTCAGGCGGCGCTGCCCTTATCTCTACTGGTGGTGGAATTGCTGCCGGACGGCGAGCGGGTGCAGGCTGTACAGGGACAGGAGATACGACCACTGGCGGAGTAGCGGCGGAGAACGGCTGGGCTGACTGCGCGCGGCGGTGTACTTCAACGCAGGCCAGGAAGGCCAGTTCCAGGCCAAGCTGCGGCGTACCCTGGTTTTTCTGGATCAGCTCGTTCTGCGCGAAGATACGCGCGCACTCGGTCAGCTCTTCCAACGCAAAGAGGCGGGCCACCCGGTCAATCTCGCGCACCTCGTCTTCGGTGCGATCCAGGATGGCCGCGATATCCGCGCCCGCTCTGGCCAGCATTAGCGCGCGCCAGTACTCCACAGTCTGCGCGTTGACCTGGCGCAGATCGGCCCCCGCCTCGGCCAGGTCATTGAGCAGATGCAGTCCAGCGGAACTATCGCCCTCCGCGATGTGCGCAATGAGCGTGTGGATCGTGCGCGGATCGGCCACGCCGAGCATGGCCTGCACCTGTGTCAGGGCAATCTCCGTTCCGGCGTAGGCAATAGACTGGTCCAGCAGGCTCAATGCATCGCGCATGCCGCCCGCCGCCGCCCTGGCAATCAATTCCGCCGCCCCCGGCTCCAGCTTGACCCCTTCCTCGCTAGCAACATAGTTGAGATGCGCCACGATCTGGCGCGTGGTGATGCGCTTGAAGTCGAAGCGCTGGCAGCGCGAAAGCACGGTGGGCAGCAGCTTATGCACATCGGTCGTCGCCAGCACGAAGACCGCGTAGTCCGGCGGCTCCTCCAGGGTCTTGAGCAACGCGTTAAAGGCCTCGGTGGTGAGCATATGCGCCTCGTCCAGCACATAGACCTTGTATTTGCCGCTGGAGGGGCGCATCATCACCTTCTCGCGCAGGTCGCGAATGCTATCGATGCCGCGATTGGAGGCCGCATCGATCTCGATCACATCGAACGAGGTGCCAGCCGTGATCTCGCGACACTGCTGGCAGACGTTGCACGGCTCGCCATTCTGCGGGTTCAGACAGTTGATGGTCTTCGCGAGGAGACGGGCGGTGGTTGTTTTGCCGGTGCCACGAGGGCCGGTGAAGAGGTAGGCATGCGCCAGTTTGCCGCTACTGAGCGCGTTTTGCAGGGTGCGCACAACAGGCTCCTGACCAACAAGCTCATTGAAAGTCTGCGAACGCCATTTACGGTAGAGCGATTGTGACGCCATATATCAGTTCTCGCCAGTATATCTTGAACGAGCCACACACAAACGAAGCCCTGGTAGCCATGTAGAGAGTGCAATACAGCAGAAAACCGGCTTTCGCCCGGTCCTACCGATCGGCGCAATCAGGCTCCCCTACGTCACCCAGAGAGGCCCATTTACCGTTGCTTCCTCACGGACCTAGCGGGGTTCATAGACATCTGCCGCGCAGGACCCGATTACGCCGATCGGCAGGACCGGAAGAAAACCGGCCCGTTCCACTCGAAGATTTCCCTTGCGGAACGTCTTCATTGTATACCCGGACGGGCGCTTTGTCAAGCCATATATTTGCCGATGAGTAGGCTATATTTCTCCTGGATCGCCGGGGGGATCTTGCTGCGATCCGTCATGATGGCAGTGGCCAGCGCGCTGGAGCACTCGCAGGTGCTGGCATCGCGCCCGGCGGGAATCTTCTGGGCGACGCTGCGCAGGATGCGCTGGGCGTTGGCGACGTTAGCGCTGAGGTTGCCGATGACCATCTCAACGGTGACCGACTCGGCGGTCTCATGCCAGCAATCGTAGTCGGTGGCACAGGCAATCATGGCGTAACACAGCTCGGCCTCGCGGGCCAGTTTAGCCTCCGGCAGAGCCGTCATGCCGATAATATCCATGCCCCAGCTTCGATAGGTGTTCGACTCGGCCCGCGTCGAGAAAAGCGGCCCCTCCATACACACATAGGTCCCACCGGCATGCACCTTGACATCGCCCAGCTCGCGCGCCGCCGCCAGCAAGAGCGGGCTGAGCGTCGAGCAGAAGGGGTCCGCGAAGGTGCAATGCACGGCGATGCCACCCTCGAAGAAGCTATTCACGCGGCTCCTGGTGCGATCAAACAACTGGTCGGGGATCACGAGGTCGCGCGGGGCAATCTGCTCGCGCAGGCTGCCCACAGCACTGACGGAGATCAGCCACTCAACGCCCAGGCTCTTAAGGGCCCAGATATTGGCGCGCACCGGGATCTCTGTCGGGCTGATGCGGTGTCCACGTCCATGGCGCGGCAGGAAGGCCATGGAGACGCCCTCGACC
>JALYVR010000280.1:0-5128 GCA_030853145.1 Chloroflexota bacterium
GCCTCGCCCGCGTGGCAAGCCGTCGCCCCTACGGAGACGCCGATTACCTCGTGAGCGCCTGGTCAAGGTCGGCGATGATGTCGTTCGCGTTCTCGATGCCGACCGATAACCTGATGCAGCCCTCGGTGATGCCGATGCGTTGTCGTTCGTCGCTCGTCAGGTTGCGATGCGATGACATCGGTGGGTAGCTCACCAGCGAGTAAACATCACCGAGCGTTGTTGCTGGCAGGCAGAGCTGCAACTTATCCATGAAGCGGTACGCGGATGCGCGCGTCTGTTCCTTCAATTCAAAGGAGAGCAACCCTCCATAGCGTCCCTGGTCTAGCAGATGAGAGGCGCTCTCATGCTGTGGGTGATCGGGCAGGCCGGGATAGTGGACCTGCGCGACTGCCTTATGCTGCTGCAGAAAGTGCGCCACTTCCAGGGCATTATCGCAGTGACGCTCCATGCGTAGTGCCAGTGTTTTCAGGCCGCGTAAGATCAGGAATGACTCAAAGGGGCTGAGCATCGCGCCCAGCATCGATGCATACATGCGCAACTGGTCCAGCAGCGCCTGCTTTGCGCTGATCACCAGGCCGCCTGTGCTATCCCCGTGTCCCCCCAGATATTTCGTTGCGCTGTGAACCACCAGGTCAAAGCCATGCTCGATGGGCCTGACCAGGTAGGGCGTCGTAAAGGTGCTATCGACGATGCTGTTGGCCCCAACCTCGCGCGCGGCGTTACATATGCCGTCCAGGTCAACGATCTTGACAAGGGGATTTGAGAGCGTCTCCACGTACACGATATCCGGCTGCTCCGCGCGGATCAGATCAGCAGCACTGTCACAGCACAGATCGCGCAGGACTAGTTCGACACCGAGTGGCACAAAGACCTGGCGAAGCAGGGCAATGGTTTGCCCATAGAGGTCCTGTCCAGCCAGCACTTTGCTGCCGGGTCCAAGGCCTGCCGCCAGCAGCGCCGCGTGAATAGCGGCCATGCCAGATCCGAAGGCTACCGCGCCGATCCCGCTCTCGGCCGTCGCGATGACATTTTCGAGCGTGTCCGCGTTGGGATTTCCCTGGCGCGCATAGATAAAAGCCGTCTCCTGGCTGGTGGAACTCCCGAAAGCCTGGTCCAGGGTCTCGGCGCTACTGTATAGGTAGGTTGTGCTTGCATAGATAGGCTGGACCGTCGCTACTGGCGTTGCCTGCTCGCCTGGGCGTTGCCTGCCGCCCTGCACAAGGCGCGTCTCCAGTCTCCAGGCTGCATGATCAGATCGATTCAACTTGAACCCCTTAAAGATAGTGACATAAACGACCTACCCAGCCCGCCCACAGCCAGAGATGCACAGGCATAGAGCCACGGGAGCCAGTAGGGCACGCCGATCATGTCAGGGCTAGTATGACGATACGAGAACGCTCCTGCTGTCACCAGGATCATCTCGATAAGCGTCCCTGTGATTGCTGTCACGATTGAAAGAGCCAGATTTTGCCAGCTCCTTCCCGTCAGCAGCCAGAAATTAAAGTAGACCAGTGCCAGCAAACCGAACTTGGCGAGAGATTGCAACGAGGTGGCTCCAATCAGATATGCCAGGAGCAGCCAGGCCAGCGCGCCAAGACTATCCGCGATCCCAGGAGGCCTGTATCCACGTTGGAGCAGCGTATCAAGCATGGAATGCGAGACGCCAATGGCGATGGCGGCGGCCCCGAAGAGCAGAGGCACCCACCAGGCCAGTCCGAAGAAGACGGGCGTAGTATAGCTCTCAATCCCAGTATATACGTAGATCGCATCAAGCCCGCTACCCAACGTGGCGCCCAGAAGAAACAGCCAGAGCGATATCCATGCTTTACTTCGCATCTGAATCCTCTCTTTCTGCCTGAATGGACGGGGGCGCCGCTGGCCTGCGCCCCGTCCCTACGCGAGAGGGACTGGCTTTGCATATAGGAATGTTTATACTGATCCGGGCCACTCATCTTTGAGCAGGCCAAAGTAGTGCTCATCCTCAAAACGATCACCGAAGATGTAGCGCTGACGCAGGTTTCCCTCGTAGGTAAAGCCCAGCTTGAGTAAGAGACTTTTGGAGCTTTCATTCACGATATCAATGATGGCTTCCACGCGATGCAACCCCAGCTCTGTGAAGCCATAGGTCAGGATGGCCGACACAGCTTCAGTCATAATACCCTTCCTCCACAAAGCGCGATTGAGTTCGTAGCCCGTTTCAGCTCGCTGAAAGCCCGCGTCGAAATTATGAAAACCGCAGGAGCCGACCAGTCTGTTTTCATCCTGGAATGTGATACCCCAACGCAGAGCCTCCCGCCCGGCGTAGCGCGCCTGTATCTGCCTGATCAGTTCCTGTGTGTCTGCGAGCGTTTGATGCGGCTCGTGCCCATAGAACTCGGTGACCTGTCGATCAGAAAGTATGGCAAATAATGCCTCGGCGTCATCTGGCTGAATGGGTCGCAGGCGCAAGCGCTTCGTGGTGAGAGATGGAAAGCGGGTAAATGCTGTATCGATGGTCATTTAAGGACTCCTGTGTATCACGCGGAGGCGGAAGAGTCCGCCGAGATCATTTCCTTAGACGTGGCGCCAGGCTCAGGCACATTCGAGCCGGTGGTGCATCTCTCATAGAGACCGCCGCTGGTTTCACACCGACGGAAAGATCGAATGCGCTGAACCTGCTGCGCCGGGCGCTTATGGCGCGTCATCCTCCTGTTGAGCGTCCTCATCCAGCAGGTCATCGCGGTCCCCCCACTTTTCAAGGAAGCGGTAGAAATTGCGCTTCGACAGCCGCTCGCGCTCCGAGTCGGGAAGGCGCGCATCCTGTAGAGCTGGGTGGGATTGCAGAGGCAAGTCAGATGTGACCACGACATGCGCGCCAGTAGCGCGCACGGCGAAGTTAAAATCTATATCCATGTAGCGCGCGAAACGATAGCGTTCGTCGAGCAAACCGGCCGACATCAGCAGCGTGCGTCTGAATGCCAGGCATGCTCCATCAACCACTACCACCTCCGTGTGCGAACTCTCCTCGAAGTGCCGCAGGTCGTCGGTGTGTAGCCCATGCCAGCCGGTGATGCCGATACTTTCATCCGCCAGCGTTGCCGCCAATGGCGTAAAGACATCGCCGGTGAGTTCGACGCTGCTATCCAGCAAGAGGATATAGCGGCCCCGGCTGAGCTTCAAACCGATGTTGCGTGCCTCCGCCTCGCCCAGCGGTCGCGCTGTGCGCGCGATGAGCAGGCGCGGCTCCCTGGTCCTGAGCGCCTCTGCCCAGATGCTCAACTCGTCCTGTGAGGCGTTGTCGACCAGAACGATCTCAATGGCATGCTTGCCCGCGAAACGCAGGACGCTTTCGATGCAGCGCTGCACCTGCTCAAAGGTCGTATGGGCCAGAATGTTGACCGAAAATGTGCAGCTATCAGGGCTATCGAGGTGCGAGGGCAGGTGGCGTGACGTGCGATAGGTCTCGCCGTTTACCTCGATACTCGGAGGGATTACCAGGTGAGCGCCATGAGGGTTATCTTTAATGACATAGCCTGCCTCTTCGATCTGTCGTTTGAGAATATCAGCCCGATCATACTTCCCCTGCTTCCGCAGGGCATCCCGCTCGTGAGAGAGCGCGAGTATATCATCGGGAATTGCGTGGCGTTGTGGTCGTAGAGTCATACCATCCTATCCTTCCTTCCTTACATTGAACGCAGCACAGTTGGAGACTCCATCGTGCAAAGTAGCATCAATAGTTCTTTGATAGTATATCACCTGGCCGATTCCTTCGCGTAGGGGGGCTGGCCCTACGCGAAGAAGATGAGTGTTAGGCCTTCTTGCGTTGGGCTTCCGCCAGTTCCTTCACGCGCTGCACCTGGTCCTTACGACAGATGACGGTCATCTGCTCCATTTCGACCACGATCACATCCTCCAGGCCAATGGTGAAGATCTGGCGGTCTGTGTTGTTGTAGACGATGAGGTTCTGGCTCCCCAGACCCTGGTGATGGCCGACGCCCCGCACTCCCTGAGCATCGGCTGTGAAGAGCGCGCCGTACTGCTCCCAGTTGCCCACGTCGTTCCAGCCGATGTCCACGGGGATGACGGCGATGTCGCTGGCCCGCTCCAGGATACCGTAATCGATAGAGATCGAGGTGAGCGTCGGCCAGATCTCATCAAGCACGCTGCGTTCCTGTGGGGTGTCCATGGCATCGACGATGCGGTCGATCTTGCGTGCCACTTCGGGCAGGTGGCGGCGCATCTCGGCCAGGATCGCCTCAACCCGCCAGATGAACATGCCGCTGTTCCATACATAATGTCCGTCGCGCAGATAGCTTTGGGCCGTTGCCAGGTCTGGTTTCTCGACGAAGCGTTCGGCGCGGAAGGCCCGGTGTCCGTAGCCGGCCGCGAGTTCGGAGGCAAAGCGGATGTAGCCATAGCCGGTTTCGGGCGCGTTGGGCGTGATGCCCCAGGTGACCAGGTGACCCTGTTGCGCCACCTGGTAGCCCAGCTTTACGGCATCCTGGAACGCCTTGACATCGGTAATGACATGATCGGCGGTAAAAATAGCCATGATCGCCTGCGGGTCCTGCCGGGCGATGACGGCGGCGGCCCAGGCGATGGCGGGTGCGGTATTGCGTCCTATCGGCTCTTCAAGCAGATGCCGCTCTGGAACCGCGGCCATATGCTCGCGTACCAGGGGGCCGAAGGCGCGCCCCGTGACAACCCAGGCCTGCTCCGGTGCCACAAGCGGCTGCAAGCGGGCCAGCGCCTCCTGGATCATGCTCCGGCCGTTGGGAAGTGGCAAAAACTGTTTGGGATAACTCGGCGTGCTGAGCGGCCACAGACGGGTGCCGCTGCCCCCCGCTACAATAACTGCGTGTAGATGCTCCATCTATTCGGTACCTCACCATCAAAATATTGTGTCATGCGTGTCTTTTCTCACGTATGAGAGCGCCTTCTGCCAGATATGGCAGGGATGTTGCGCTCATGTATGTAGCATAATGCAGGAATTGTATAGGGGACGGGGCCGCGTGTCAAATCGGCGATCTGTTCTGAGGGTGTAAAATATTTTGTGTAAGTGGTCAACACAAGCAAGGGATGATGAAGAAGAGAGAAAGGGAAAAAGATGACCATTCGACCAGAATTGATAGACGAACTGCTCAAAGAT
>JALYVR010000280.1:5138-6695 GCA_030853145.1 Chloroflexota bacterium
GAGAGAGCGAGCTCGATGTGCATCTGGGCTATCCAAAGCATGGACGGAGAGAGGAAGGCACTGCCAATACGCGCAATGGCAGCAGCCGCAAGAAGCTCAAAGGAGCGCAGGGTGAGATCGAGAGTGCCGTCCCGCGAGACCGGCAGGCCAGCGGTTCCGCCACAGCTCATCCAGAAGCATCAGACCCGCTTAGAAGGCTTTGAGGACAAAATCCTGGCGCTCTACGCTCGTGGCATGACGACCAGAGATATTCAAGCTCAGGTGCAGGATCTCTACGGGGTGGAGGTCTCGCCGCCCTTCGTCTCCACTATTACCGAGGCGGTGATGGAAGAGGGACGCCAGTGGCAGAATCGTCCGCTCGACGCGCTCTACCCCATCGTCTATGTGGACTGACGGGCGCGTCAAGGTGCGTGAGAACCAGCGTGTCATAAGGCCCTGTATTTGGCACTCGGTGTCGATATGGAGGGGCAGAAAGAATGGCTGGGCATGTGGATGTCGCAGAGTGAGGGGGCCACATTCTGGCTCTCGGTGTTCACCGAACTGCAGAACCGTGGGGTCAAAGACATCTTCATCGCCTGTATGGACGAACTCATCGGTCTCCCAGAAGCGGTGGAGACGCTCTATCCGCACACGCGTGTCCAGCTCTGTAGGGTGCATATGGTGCGCACCTCACTCAAGTACGTCTCCTACAAACATCGCAAAGAGGTGGCAACCGACGTGAAGCTCATCTACGGCGCAGCGACGGAGTCCGAAGCGCAGGTGTCCCTCGATCTGCTTGCTGATGCTGGGATCGAGCCGATCCCAGCATCAGCAAGCTGTGGCGCACGCACTGGAGTCGCGTGATCCCCTTGTTCGCTTTCCCGGAAGACATTCGCAAGGTGATGGACACCACCAATGCCATTGAGTCGCTCAATATGTCATTACGCAAGGTGACGCGCACTCATCGGATTTTCCCTTCCGATGAGGCAGTCTTTAAAGTGGTCTCCCTGGCCATCCAGAACATTGCCAAGAAGTGGACGATGCCTATTCACAACTGGAAGCCAGCTCTCAATTGCTTTGCCATTGAATTTGCTGACAGGTTTCCTCAATGAGAAAATTCACTACACAAAATACTTGACAGACTCACTGTGAGATTTATATCAGCTAGCTCTGGTTTCTAACTAGAGCTAGCCCTCCATAGACCCCTACAGGATGGAGGCCTCCCAAAAAACCAAAACCCGCAACACCGTGTCAAGTCAAATAAAAATGTTACCGAAGGAAGACAGTTCCCTCAAAAGAAAATGTTACCGAGACCGACAGCCTCCTTTCTTGAGATACACAGAACACATTACGCAACGCTGGTAGCAGAAGCAGGGATCTCCCACAAAGCTGCCAGCAGGCGATAGATCTCCTTGCGCAACACTATCGGATTGGTCTGGTCATACATTGCTTGCAAGCGAGCCTGCTGCTCAGATGAGAGCGTTCTCGCAGCAACGAGACGCTGATAGGGTGTTTGTGCTTCATCCCAGTGACGAAGCACTTTATCCTGCTGGCAGATTTTCTCCAGCAAATGCATCA
>JALYVR010000281.1 GCA_030853145.1 Chloroflexota bacterium
GAGGGACACCCAGGGCGGGATTCTCGATGCCCAGAAACGTGCGCCGCCAGAGGTACTGGTTTTCGATATAGATGAAGCGCTGTGCCTGACTAAAAGCTTTCTCATACGTTTCGAGAATAGTCGCAATAGTTGTGAAAAACATGGACAAATGAGGACAAAGCCCATTCATCCCGCTTCTCACCTTAACCTACGTCCATTGAAGCCGGTGAGCTTGCCCACAAACCCAACTGGACGGGGGGTTGGACTACGACCAACCCAAATTTCTGCTTCCACTGCTCATGTCGGCAGAGCAGCAACGCCTTGACTTCAGCACGCGTTTTACAGGCGCGTAATTCCTCATCATGCAGGCGGTCAGCAATATTCTCTGAAGCATTGCGATCCGCGTGCGCGGTGTGACCGCAGACCTGACAGAGAAACGTTCCCTGGTTGGGTCGATTTTTGCGATCTACGTACCAGCACACATGACACTGCTGAGAGGAGTACGCACTCTTGACTTTAGTAGCCTGCACACCACGCTTGAGCGCATTCCATTCGATCTGTTTGGGGATTTGTCCCAAGTGCGATGCCCTCAAGTAGGCATTCATGGCACGTGCTTTGAAGCGCATCGACGCCACGGATAACTGCTCATAGGCAAACTGGCACCCTTCATGTTCCTCAAAACACAGATTGACCGCTCGGTTGATCGATTGTTTAACGTGGCTCATAAGCCGCTGCCCCGTCGCGCTGGATGTAGAAGGGAGCTTTGCCTTCGGCACGCCCTTCTTTTCCAGGCAGGCATGGAGTTTGGCTTTGCGGCGGCGTTTCTCTCGGTCCCGCTTCTGGCGCTCGCGGAGCTTCCCGTTGAAGGTGCCGTACTGCTTGCCATCGGATGTGGTCACGAAATTGGCGATGCCTACGTCAATACCGATGACAGGCGCATCGGGTGGACTCTCCACCTGCACCAGTTCATCGTAGGAGAGGGTGAGCCACCATGCTTCATCTCTTTTGTTGAGTGTGACACTCCTATTGATCGGGCGGCGCTGTTTTGTTTTGGGGTCAGTGAGCGCCTCGATATGGTAGGAAGCAAGCGTGACGGGAATGAGCAGGGGATGGCCCTTGTCCAGCGTGCTCACTTTCAACCAGTAATCAAAGGTCGAGTCGGTGGAAGGCTCGACCTTGATGACGTTGTAGTTTCCCTGGATACAGGGGTGACGTAAGGTTGGAACGTTCCATTCTCGCCATTCGGGTTCTTTTGCTCCTTCTTCAAGCGCTCCATCGGCTTGTTGCTCTTGGTATTCTGTAAGCTCATCCACATAACTCTGGGAGGCGTGGGCCCGATTGGTGCGCCAACTCTTGGCGATGCCTGCCGCCTGTTGAATGGACACGCGATGCCACCGCTCGGAAAGCTCAGTCGGAAGGCAGGGAGCATGAAAAGCATCGGGGAGTTCGTCGGTACAAAAGAGCGTGGTGTAGGCTTGGGTGAGCGCAAGATAGACCGAGGCTACCGCATCCAGGGCAGTCAGCTTCCCTGCATTGGTTGCATCCAGGCGAATATGCGTAACAGCCTTCGTAATGCGCTGTGGTTCACCCTTCTTGGCCCTTTTCTTGCGTTGCTTCCTCATAGCTTTCATACTCCCTGCTCTTCCTTGCTGAGGAGATGAGCCAAAAACACACCTACTCAGCATTGTTCTTCTAGAGCATCAATGCTAACTGTTGCGCTTCATCGTAGCTCTTCCCCTGCTCACGGTAGAAGTGTACCCTCCCCTGATAGGCTTTCACGGCACGGGTATGCAGGATATCCGCATGGTATGGCTCGTAGCGCGGCCAATTCACTGGACGTTCTTGAGTAAGCAGAGGAAGTAAAAAGCAGAGATGTCCAATTCCGACGTAGGCCAATGTCCGGTCTGTCTCAGCCAAGCGAGTCAGGTCACGCAGCAACCAACCGATTTGCCAGGGAAGAAAGTCTGACACGATCTCACCCGTAAGAAAGTCACGGTACAGGCGTGCATCAGTCAAGATAGAATAGATGTGGTCCACCAATCATGTGACGCTGCTCGTCCACTCTTCTTCCTCATCCCCTTCCTCTTCGTTCAGGTAGCTGTATTCATAGCCATCCCGAAAAGCAGAGTCATCGAGGATGAGGCGCGGCACGTGAACAGGGAGAAGCAAGGAGCACTCATCACCGGTAGAAAGCTGTGCGTGCATAGTGATGATCTGTGCAGAGTCAATAGGACCGATGACATACGAGAATGTAGAAGCTACACAGTCCTGTGGTTGGCTGTGTGAGCGTGGTATTCCAGGGACAATGGTACTGATGCGTATGGTTTCTGCGTAGTTCAGCATGCTTCAAGCTCCTTCTTGTGCTTGACGCTAGACGCTCTCAGTCCCATACTGTGAGGGATGAGTGTCTAGGCTTGTTTAACTGGTACTAGACGCTTATCATTGGTCGATGTTACCGCATCGACCTTTCTTCTGATAGGATAACATACCCTAGACCAAATTGTCAATATTTGTCTACAAATTGATCTAGGGTGCTAAGAGAAGAATGATAATGTGGAATGGCTTGTAGCCTCAAAACTAAGCAGCTATCTCATGACACCTGAAGTAAAAGATAGTTCAAGAAGACTCCCAACAAAAACAAGATTATTCACCATCACAGGGAGATCATCTTGGGTAAGCTGAGTCCGGTGTAGCTCAAGGACAGGGGTAGTTCTCACTATCCCTAAGTGGTTCTGTTCTCTCAACGCAGGCAGTCTCGAAACCGCCGTATTGACTGACTTTACAACCTCTATGCCGTACTCGTCCTTCATGGCAGACCATGTGTCGTACTGAGGATCAGCCTGTAAACCCTGAAAGATTTCATCCTTTATCAATTCTGGATTGTAGAAGTTCTCAGAAAGACGGTAGTACACCGTGCCAGTAGGGTAGGCGATGCCTTGCCGTAGCAGACGATGGGGCACCATTTCGCCCTCTTTTCTCCCTAACAATTTTGCTATCCAATCGGGTAGAGGTGCAAGATCAGGTTCCTCAAGAAACTCGCTAACAGGTTCTAAACCCCGTTCTCTGATGTACTGATCATAGTTCGCAACAAAGGCCGGTAACTTCATAAGTGGCGGTTTGACATACACTGACTTCTCTCTCGCTATCAGTAATCCTTCACTTTGAAGCAACTGAATGACCTTGTTAACTGTCTCGCGTGTTGTATGAAGCTGTTCTGCTAGTACACGATGAGGCGGAAGACGACCATTTGTTCCAAATTCTCCCTCTTTAATCCTCTGACGGAGTTGTTCTGCAAGAACATCCACCTTTGTATTATCTACCATACTCTTCCTTCCGTTTGTCAAACAACACTGTTTGACAATGTAATCTAGTTCAATCGTACCGCTAAACGTTACAAAAGTCAACGAACAAATTGAACTAGATCAACCTGCGTGGCTTTCGAGAGAGAAATCAGGTCTCAGGAAAGAGCTAAAAAGGTGGAATAAAAGTCCATATTTGGCTATCTTTGTCCATATTTTTTAAAACATGTCGCAATACCATCTTCGGAAGCAAACCTGTATGTCCCTCTGGGGATGGTACGCGTGACCTGGATGAGGGGCGTGCTATCACCGTCGCGCCTTATGGGCAGAGCGGTATTGGCGGTAGGCAGCGGGTCAAGGTCGGGCAGGATCAGCAGCGAGTCCATCTCGTGCAGGTTGACCAGGCCATTCCAGCGCTGGCAGAAATTGCGCTCGACATCCGCGATAGCCGGTCCCTCGAACATACAGTGGACATCGTGCCAGCTATGCGGCATATTCCCGTCTTTGCCCACGCGCAGCAGCGAATGAAAAGGATGGCCCTTGGTATCCCAGCGATCGTAATCCCCACCATTCTGAATCATCATATCGATGCCGCCCACAAAGGCGTAGCGCCCGTCCACTACAACCGTTTTCTGATGATGGGCCTCCAGAGGATGATTGAGCAGGCCCATATGGCTATCATCGAGGAGACAGCGAATACCCAGCGGCTCAAGGGTATCGCGGACCTGTTTAGGGCTGGCCTGAAATGGTAGCGTATAGGTATCCCAGAGCAGAACGCGCACATCTACACCATTAGAGACGGCATAGCTCAGCACCCGCGCAACACTCATCTCGTCGCAGTCCTGCCAGAAGAGCAGGTCCTCTTCCGCAAGCCCCTTCATGTGCAGCCAGGCAAGCAACTTGTTCTGCTCCGGCGAACCATCGAGGCCGGCACGGTTATGCTTCCCGCGCACAAGGCACATCTCGGGGGTCAGGCCCCAGGCAGTGATGTAGATCTTCCGCCTGGCACTCAGGAAGCGTATACACATCTCCAGCATCGTCAGGCGCCCATCGATGAGAAATGCCGCCTGCGGCACCGTGCGGACCGGCATATCTGTCGCTGCCCACCAGCGTTCAGTGAAGATCTTTTGCTTGCTCATCAATTGTACTACACCTACGCTACGAAGCAGAGTGAAGATAGTTCTCTGCCAAAAATCGTCATTTGTCTCTATATGGGCGGCGACTTGTGTTCCCTGGACAAGCGGGCATCAATGGTTACTCCTGAAAACAGGCCGGCCACCTTCTCTATGCAGGAAGGAAGATCAAGACCAGCGAGTGTAGTCGCTAGTCTACAGTAAAGCAGGCCGGAATACAAGCTAGCCAGGCAGGCGTGTCCCTGAGATTTTTATGTTTCAAGGCGCGATCTACCTGCTAAGCGCCGCATACGCCACACAAACCACAGCGCCAGCAGCACCATCGGGACGCCCGCCACCAGCAGCGAGAGGGTGTAGCCCGAAGCGTTAATCAGTATGCCTAGCGCCGCCGCGCCTATCCCCTGCCCCAGGAACAGGCTGAAGGCGAAGAGCGAGACAGCGGTGCCACGCGCCTCCGGGGCAAGCTCGGTCGCCTTGGTCTGGAGCGTATTGTGGATCATATAGAAGCTGAGACCAAACATGATGTTGATACATATAAATACCAGCCAGCTATTGAACAGGGCGATGGCCAGGTAACAGGCGCAGGTGAGCGAGCCGCCAACTATAACCATGCCATTCTCGCCCAGGCGCCGCACAAACCAGCGCACCGAACGACTGTAAACCAGGTTGCCCAGGCCGAAGCCGCTCAGCATCAGGCCGATGGCGATGTAGGGCAGGTGATAGCGATCTCTGAGAAAGGCGCCCAGATACGTGAATTCCCCATAGAAGAAGATCCCTTCGATAAAGACCGCGATAATTACCAGGCGTGGAGCCGGCCGGGTGAGCAACTGGGCATATGGCTTGAGCGAAGCAAGCAGGCCTATGCGCCGGATCTCTGGCGCGGGAGCGTGGGGCATACGACGCGTGAGACGCCAGAACAGGATGACGACGACGACAGAGATCAGCCCGTACGCGAGGAAGATATAGCGCCAGCTCAGGTAGTCGCCCACGATGCCACCCATACTGGTGCTGAGGATCTGGCCAAGCGCGATGGCCGTCAGGTAGTGGGCAATGGCGATCTGGCGCTCCTGGTACGGGAAGATGTCGCCGATATAGGCTAGCGAGAGCGGGATCATCGCCGCCGCTGCCGCACCCGTCAGGAAACGCAAGAGATCAAGCAGCAGCAGGCTCGGTACCAGCGCGCAGGCAGCGGTACCCACGGCGAAGACCGCCATCGCCCCTGTCATCACGCGCAGTTTGCCGATGCGATCGCCCAGCGGGCCATAGAGCAGTTGGAACAGGCCATACGGCAGCGCGTACGCGGTCACGATGACGCCTGCCGCCCCGATATTTGTCTTAAATTCACCGGCGATGATCGGGAGCAGCGGAGTTACAACACGCGCATCAGCGGTCACGATAAAGGCTGCCGTTCCCAGCAACGCGACCACCAGGCGCGTTGCTGCCTGTTTTTCCTGGAGCGTGCTGGCGGGTGGTGGCACAGGTGTGCCTGTCTGATTACTCTCCCGCAATTCATCTGTACTCATAACTGTCTTTCTATCCCAGATACTCTTTCATGTGCTGCATAATCTGTACAATACGCTCGCCTCCCCACTCTTGCACGCTGGCATTGCGAGAGCCAAGAATGAAGTTCACATTGGTCATATCTCGCAGAACCAGAAATGTTGTTAGTTGAGCGTCCAGCCGGTCTGGTAGGAGGCGTACCTGATGATAGCCCGCTAGATAGGCCTCTCGCAATGCAGGATAGTCCCTGGGATCAGCCACGACACGGCGACGAAATGAGTCCAACACTGAGGCTACATCGAACAGGTAGTGTCCCCAGCCGCAGTCATCAAAATCGATGACTCCCACCTGCCCATCTGCGATCAGGATATTATCGCGATGCAGGTCAGCGTGAATCAGTCCCCAGTGAGCCGGCGTCGTTTCCAGAACGTGCAATTCATCCCGTACACGCGCACTCACGGCCACCAGGAGTGCGCGCTGGTCGGGCGCAAGTAAGACAGCCGATTTCTCAGGAGCCATGATCGACGAAGGACCAAACAGCCGCTGCCAGTCCCAACTGGGACGGACGAACCCGGCGGGCGGGACAAACTGCTCGGCATGCAGGTGCAGGGAAGCGGTACACGCTCCAATGCGCTCCATCACCTTGAAGGGTATGCCAGGTGCGGGCGGGTCACCCGGAAGCCAACAGAAGAGGGCGCAGTGCCGGGGCTCCGCTATCCCGGAGACCGCAACAGTCGTTACCAGCGCTCCATCAAGCGCGGGTACCGGTTCTGGCA
>JALYVR010000282.1 GCA_030853145.1 Chloroflexota bacterium
GCGGTATAGAGTGCGCGCTGCTCCCCCCCCTCAGCGTACTGCTCACCAAACCCGCCTTCCTGGCCAGGATAATATCCGTTCTCCTCTTGTGGTTGTCTCTGTATCAGGCTGCGCAGACGTTGAAAGAGATTTATCATCAGTCCTTGCGACATACCCTCCCGATAGCCATCAGGGAGAGTATCTTGCCTTTCCCTTCTCGCTTATAGACATCAATTTATGCACGTCAAGTACGTTATAGCACAATGCGTGACCAACAACAAGGGTGGGACGGCCCCTCGCTCGCCTCGTTGCGGCCTGCTTTTGTGCTTTCTATTATACACACGTCGTTCCCTATGCAATGGCGTCGCTCACCAGTTTCGTCACCAGGGCGAGGGCGGCGCCGAGTTCGGCTTTGTTTTTACCGCCACCCTGGGCCGCCTCGGGGCGACCCCCGCCTTTACCGCCCAGCCGCTGGCCCACGGCCCCGGCGATCTTGCCCGCATGCAGGCCGCGCCCTGTCAGTTCAGGGCTGACGTTGACTTGCAGGCTGACGCGATCGGGATAGCTGGCCGCCAGGACAATCACACCGGGACGCCCAAGTTTGTCGCGCACCATCTCGCCCATTTCGCGCAGCACCTTGTCGTCAGGCACACTCACCGTCGCGGCCACTACCGGGACGCCCGCCACCTCCTGAGCGCGCTCTACCAGCGTTTCGGCCTGGCGCTGCGCGGCTTCGCGCTGGAACTGCGCGACCTGGCGGCGCGCGGCGCTCAGTTCCTGAAGCAGATGGCCCACGCGCTCGCTCAGCGTTTCAGGCTGGGTCTGCACCTGGTTGGCCAGCGCGTCTACCAGCGCGCTGCGACGGCGCAGGTAGGCCTCCGCCCCCCGCCCGCTCAGCGCCTCGATACGCCGGATGTCGGCGGCGATGCTCGTCTCCTGCACGGTGATGTACAGGCCGATCTGCCCGGTCGCCGCACAGTGCGTGCCGCCGCATAGCTCTCTGCTGTTCCCCATCGAGACAACGCGCACCTGCTCATCGTACTTCTCGCCGAAGAGGGCCATAGCGCCTGTCGTCATGGCCTCTTCAAGAGGCATGATCGTCGTATGAACGGGAAAATCGGCCCGAATCCAACGATTGATCTGCTCGTCTACCTGCGCCAGCTCTGACAGCGTGAGCGGGCGCGACGAAGTGAAGTCGAAGCGCAGGCGCTCGGCCTCCACCAGCGAGCCACGCTGTTCGGTCTGCGGGCCTAACAGGTCGCGCAGGGCTTTGTGCAGCAGGTGAGTCGCGCTGTGGTTGCGCATGATGTCTTCGCGCCTCTGGCTGATGACGCTGCTCTGCACACTGTCACCGACGCGCGTGTAGCCCTCGCTGACCTCTCCGTAGTGGACAATCAAGCCCTTGAGGGGGCGCTGCGTATCCTGAACCTGGAAGACGCCCATAGGCCCACTGATCGTGCCCTGGTCACCCACCTGGCCCCCGCTCTCGGCGTAGAAGGGCGTCGCGTCGAGGATCACCAGCGCTCGCTGCGGCGCGCTGATACTCTGGACCTCTTCGCCGTCTACCACCAGGCCGACGACCCTGGCGCTAGCGGTCACTCCCTGGTAGCCCAGAAACTCGGTCGGCCCAACGCGCTTGAGGATGTCAGCCAGCGCCTGGTCATCGCGAACCTGGGTGAACGTGCTGGCGGCGCGGCTGCGCTCCTGCTGGCGCAGCATGGCCTGCTCAAAGCTCGCCACATCAACGTGAAAGCCCTGCTCGGCAGCGATCTCCTGCGTCAGTTCCAGCGGGAAGCCGTGCGTGTCGTAGAGTTTGAAGACCTCTTCACCCGGAATCGTGCTCTGGCCACGCTGCCGCAAGTGCTCCAGCAGGTCGGTGAGCAGGCTCAGGCCTGTGTTGAGCGTCTGGCCGAACTTCTTCTCTTCCAGGCTCAGGATCTCCACGATGCGGTCGCGCTGCGTGCCCAGTTCGGTATAGTGGCCGCGCATCAGGTTGATCACGGTATCGGCGGCCTCGGTCAGGAAGGGCTTATCCAGGCCGAGCAGTTTGCCATGCCTGACGGCGCGACGCAGGATGCGCCTGAAGATGTAGCCCCGGCCCTCGTTGCTCGGCAGCACCCCATCGGCGGCCAGGAAGACCAGCGCGCGCCCGTGATCGGCGATCACGCGCAGCGAGGTATCGGTTCTGGGATCGTGACCATAGGTCGTGCCGGCCAGCACGGCGAAGCGGTCGATAATCGCGCGGAAGATGTCGGTCTCAAAGACCGACTCTTTGCCCTGCAGGAGCATCGTGAGCCGCTCCAGACCCAGGCCGGTATCGATATTCTGGCGCGGCAATGGCGTGCGCGTGCCATCCAGGTCCTGGTAGAACTGCATAAAGACCAGGTTCCAGATTTCCAGGAAGCGCTCGCATTCGCAGCCAGGCCGGCAATCCGCCCGGCCGCAGCCATGCTCCACGCCCCGGTCGTAGTAGATCTCGGAGTCAGGACCGCAAGGGCCAGAGGCGCCCGGCGGCCCCCACCAGTTGTCCTCCAGCCGCGTAATGGCCTCGTCGGCGATGCCCGTTGTCTCAACCCAGTAGGCGGGCGCTTCGTCATCCTGCGGGTGAACGGTCGGATGCAGGCGCTCGGCGGGCAACTTGACCACCTGCGTCAGGAAATCCCAGGCGAACTGGATGGCCTCGCGCTTGAAGTAGTCGCCCACGGAGAAGTTTCCCAGCATCTCGAAGAAGGTCAGGGTGCGCTCGTTGCCCACCTTGTCTATATCGGTCGTGCGGAAACACTTCTGCGCGGAAGTGAGCCGCAGGGCCGGAGGAGCCTCGCGCCCCAGAAAATAGGGGATCATCTGTTGCATACCCGCGGTTGTCAGCAGCACCGTCGGATCGTTGCGCGGCACGAGCGACGAACTGGGCATCTTGAGGTGTCCTTTGCCAGCAAAGAAATCTAGAAAACGTTCACGGACCTCGGTAGTTGTAAGCTGCATCTCAACAGACACATCGGCCTCCTCACTCGACAGGTGATCTATGCTCACCCAGGCTCCCCTGAGGGAACTTATAGTATCTAGCATATTCTATGATAGGTAGAAGGTACGGTACATCGCATCATGAGGACATTACATTGTATGATATCGATAGAGGTTACCCCTGTGGATCTCGTCTCCCAGGAGACTGAATGAGCGCCCTCTCAGCGATTCACCGCATCCCTACGCCAGACAGAATGCATAAAACATCGTTGCACGGGCATTATATCAAAGGAGAGCAGGCATATCAATGCCCACGGAGAAAAGGGAGAGTATGCCAGTCAACATACGCGTTCCTCGCAGAACTCTGCTGGTCCTCTGTGGGTCGGCAGGTTCCGGCAAAAGCACCTTCGCGGCCCAGCACTTCGGCGCGACCCCGACGACCAGCGTTTCTTCCGACCAATGCCGTGCGCTTATCTGCGACGATCCCAACAACCAGCAGGCCAACCTGGACACGTTCGATCTCTTCTACTACATCATCAACAAGCGCCTGCTCAACGGGCGCTTTACGGTCGCCGACAGCACCGCGCTGCGGCCTGACGCACGCCGCCGGCTGTGGGAGCTCGCGCGCCGGCATGGCTACCTGGCCTGCCTGCTCGTCTTCAACATCCCACCTGAGCTATGCCTGGAGCGCGACCAGCAGCGCACCCGGCAGGTCGGCCCCCAGGTGATCGCCTACCATGCCGGGCTGTTCCAACAGGCGCTACTCACGATCCCGAACGAGGGCTGGGACGCGGTGCATATATTGACAGGTAACGATATAGATATTGCTATTGAGGTGGAGGACTGATCTCTTTTTTCTAGAATATGGGCAGGTAGCGCTCAATCTCCCAGGTATGCACCTGTTTGCGATACTCAGTCCATTCAATGGTTTTGGCCTCGATGAAACCCTCGTAAATGGAGTCGCCGAGGGTGTCGCGGATCAGCGTATCTTCGCGTAAGTCTTCCAGGGCCTCGCCAAGGGTAGCGGGGAGCAACTGGGAGCGCGGGTGTAGCCGCTCGCTTTCGTCGCGCAGGAAGAGGCTCTCATCCATCGCCGGGGGTAGCGGGAGCTTGCGCTGAATGCCATCAAGGCCGGCGCGCAGCATGACGGCCAGGGCCAGGTAGGGATTGCAGCTTGGATCGCAGCAGCGCAGTTCGATGCGCGCCGATGACTGGCGGCGGTTCGCGCTGGGCCGGGGCACGCGGATCAGCGCCTCGCGGTTCACGCGGCCCCAGTTAACGTAGACCGGGGCCTCGTAGCCGGCCACCAGGCGTTTATAGGAGTTCACCAGCGGGGCCAGGATGGCGCACATGGCCCGCGCGTGCGCTAGTTGGCCCGCGATAAAATAGCAGCCCTGCTTCGAAAGCCCGTACTCACCCTGCTCATCGACGAAGACATTCTGGCCTGTCGCGGCGCTCAACAACTGCTGGTGCGTATGCAGGCCGTTGCCGCTGACGCCATAGAACGGCTTGGGCAGGAAGGTCGCATACAAACCATGCTGGGCGGCAATGGCCTTGAGCACATATTTCGCCGTCATCAGGCCGTCGGCGATATGCAGCGCATCGCCGGCCTCGAAGTCCAGTTCGTGCTGGCCCGCCGCCACCTCGTGATGGCTGGCCTCGATTGTGATACCCATCTGCTGCAGCGCCTGCACCATCTGGCGGCGCACGCTGGCCGCCAGGTCGGTGGAGAGATCAAAATAGCCGCCGCGATCATGCGGCAGGGGAGCGGGCAGGCGATCTTCAAAGCGCAGCAAGAAGAATTCTAGCTCGGGGGCCACCTGGAACTGGTAACCCAGCGAGCGCGCCACATCCAGCGAACGCAGCAGGGTGGCGCGTGGGTCGCCATCGAAGCGCTCGCCCCCGGGAGTGTACACATTGCAGATCACGCGCGCGACAACATCCTCGTCGCCCACCCTGTCCGCCACCTCCGAGAGAGGCCGCTGCATAGCCGGAGGCGGCCGAATGCCGTTTGGCAGGATAGCAAAGGTGCGCGGGTCAGGGTAAAGATACATATCGCTCTCGGCAATACGCGCGAAAGCCTCGATGGAGGAACCATCAAACCACTTGCCATACGTGAGACAATCAGGAAACTGCTCCACGGGAATCGTGACGCACTTCGCCATGCCCACCACGTCGGTAAATTCCAGGTTGACGAAGCGGACATGCTCTGCTTCAATGCGCGCCAGGATACGATCAATGCTGGCCTGATCCTGCTGCTCCGCCATATATGTTGTTCCTCGCTTCTTTGCCTGATCAGAGGACTATAGAAGCGTGAGGCCATGCTCACGCTTCATAGAGAAGTGTATCATATGACGCAATAACCGCAATCTTAAGCAGCCGATCTTTTCACGGCGTCTTCGGCGACGGTGTCACACCGGGTGTGACGGGGGTCGCCGTTGCCGTTGGCAGTGTTGTCGGCGTTGCCGTTGGTCTGACCATTGTCGGCGTTGCCGTTGGTCTGACCATTGTCGGCGACACGCCGGGTGAGACCGTGGGTGATACGCCGGGCGAGACTGCCGGCGTGCCGTTCGTCAGGTTCGTCACGTACAGGACCACGTTCTGGCCTTGCGGCAGTTCACGGCCGCTGGCGGGGCTGACCCTGGATACATAGTTGGCGGGCTTCGTTGGATCGTTGCCGGCCGGTTGGATGACGAAGTGAAGACTCTCGCTATTGAGAATGGCCTCCGCCCCGGAGAGCGTGTTGCCAACGAGTCCGGCGGGCACGATCACCTTCAGCGGCCCCGGTTGGAGATTGACCAGAATTGTCGAGCCCCTGGCCGCGTAGCCGGAGGGAGCCGGCCACTGGTTCTGGACATAGCCGGCAGTGAGGCCATTGTTCACCTGCAGCACAAAGCCCGCGTTCGTGGCCCGCGTCTGCGCTTCTTGATAGCTCTGGCCAATCAGGTTGGGTACAGGAATGCCGGGCGCAGCCGGAGCAGTCGGAGCCGCCGAGGCGGGTAAGAAGGGTAACTTAACGTAACCGAGCACCGACGCCAGGTACACGCTAAAGCCAAGCAAAAGCAATGTTGCCAGAAGGATAAGTGCGGTCATAATGCTGGCAAAGCGCGAGTCCTGTCCTTCTTCTCGCATGGTCCCGCGCTGGAAAGGCCGGGTCGTGCCCGAATCGATTAACGGCGCCCCTCCATACATAGCCTGGGGAGGATATTGCTGCTCGACCATGCCACCGGCGAAAGGCGCAACGGGCGCGATGTGCTGCGGAGACGAGGTTGATGTGCGCCGTCCATCCTGCCCGCGAACCGTCGCGGGATCGCTCGCGACCCCGGCAGCATCGGGTACACGTTGTCCGTATTGCGCGTATGTAGGTGCCAGAGTCGTGCCTGGAGTAGCGCCTGTGGGCAGACCATCGCCGCTCAGGTCGGCCTCACCCAGGTTCTCCAAGGCCCGCGCCAGCGCGCTGCCGTCGCGATAGCGCATCTCAGGAATCTTTTCCAGGCAGCGCATAATAATATCTTCCAGGGCCGGCGGGATATTCGGGTTCAACTGGCCTGGCGGTACCGGCAGATCCTGGATATGCTGCATGGCCACTGCTACGGGCGTATCTCCATCGAAAGGCGTGCGCCCCGTGAGCATCTCATAGATCACAATACCCAACGCGTAGACATCGGCGGCGGGACTGACAATTTCACCCTGTGCCTGCTCTGGCGCGTAGTACTGCACCGTACCCAGGG
>JALYVR010000009.1:0-16688 GCA_030853145.1 Chloroflexota bacterium
ATACAGGCCACAGTCGAGCGATGTGACGATACCGAAGTTGCCCCCTCCTCCACGCAGACCCCACAAGAGATCAGGATGCGTCTGCTCATTGACCTGCAAGAGGTCACCATCAGCCGTCACCAGTTCAAGCGCACGAATACTGCCAGCACCGGCGCCATACTGGCGCGTCAGCCAGCCGACGCCTCCACCGAGCCGATACCCAACGACGCCAACGCTTGCCGCGAATCCATTGAGCGGGGCCAGGCCGTAGACGGATGCTGCCTGGACGACACCTTTCCATCTCGCTCCTGGCTCTACTCGTGCCATTGCTGTCTCTGGCTCAATCTGGACAGTGGTCATATTCGCAAAATTGACCAGCAGCGCATTGTCCGCTGGGTACGGATGGCCGTGTCCCCCGCCTTGCATCGCAATCGGGAGATTCTCTTCACGCGCAAAGGTGACAGCGGCTTGCACATCAGAGGTACGAGCAGGCAAGACAATCAGCGCAGGATGCTGCTCGAATGTCTTGCCATCCCAGGTCTGACGCGCGCTCTCATACCCTTCATCCCCTGGAAGAAGCGCCCTCCCTTGTAGATGCGTCCGCAGCGTTTCTAACCGCTGTGGATCGAAGGACCTCGCTGGGTCGTTTCCTTGTATATTATTCATGCTTTTTAACTCTTTCTTTGTGTCTTCCATCATGACTATGTCTCGCCTAACCGGGAAGCTAACCTGCTTCATCAGAAACAAGAAAGACTACACCATCCCCTCTTCCCGCGTCTGGTGAAATGGGTCAGTGTTCCTTGAAAGATCGAGCGACTGGCGGCTTAGCAGTGATGCTGTCCGCGAACTCCTGCACGAGTGTGAGCAGGCGCTCAGGCTGCTCGATATGCGGGAGGTGACCAGCCTCTGAGATGAGTTCGAAGCGAGCGTTGGGCAACGCCTGGGCGTAGGCGCGACCGTAGTCCGGGTCTACGACGCCGTCGCTCTCGCCCCAGATGACGAGGGCCGGAATGCTCACGCGACCAAGGCGGCGACGCAACTTCGGATCGCTCATGCCCTGCTTTCGCCCGTAGACCGCAAGCGCCTGGAAGTTCTCGGCCATCACGGCGCGCTGCTCAGGGCTGAGGGTGGTGGGATCGATGCGAAAGGGCGCTGGGTTGTGGAAGCTAAGGGTTGACAACTCGTCAGGAGTCAGGGGGAATACATCGGCGATAGGGTGCCACTCGACCTGGATGCCGACGGCATCGATGAGGACAATGGTGCTGAGGCGCGTGGTATTGCGCACCGCGAGTTCAGCCGCGATCCAGCCGCCTATCGAGGACCCGATGACCATCACGTCCCGCAGGTCGAGCCGTTCCAGGAGGTCGAGGTAGGTGAGGGCAAGATCGTCGATGCTGTCGAACCACTCAGGCCGTGGCTGGCCCCCAAAGCCGGGGTGGATCGGCGTCAGAACGTGGGCATGCGTGGACAGCGCCTCAGCGAGACCAGACACGGTCTGTGGTCCGCCACCACCATGCAGGAGGAGAATGGGGCGACCACTCCCGCGCTCGTCGATGCGCACGGTCAAGCCATCGGCGAAGGACTCTACCTGGTACGAGGGGCCGGGAGATGGTGAAGTGTTCATGAAATCAATCCTTTCGGTTGCGTAGAGAGCCGCTCTGGTTTACTCCACATTTATGATATTGCCAACAGTATTGTAACACAACATACTTATATAAACAAGTTTTTATAAAGAAATTTATATACGCATCCTGCGAAGCAATGGGAAGATAAGTTCATGGCCGTTGCTAGAAACTTGCTTCTACAAGGAGGGTATGTTATACTGCTGTATAAGTAAGTTTATATAAGAGTATTTATACAATAATCAGGGAGATGAAGTTATGGATGGCGAACTCGAAGACCTCGCTCAGGCCGTCAAACGCTTGCAACACCGTCATCACCGTACCCTTGATGCCGGGCTGATGCCACTGGGCATTACGCTGGTGCAGTGGGACGCGTTGCGTGCGATCAGCCGGCATCCGAACTCCTCGTCGCACCGGCTTGCGCAGTTGACGTTCCAGACCGATCAATCTTTTGGTGCCCTGGCGAGCCGGCTGGAGGCTCGTGGGTTGATTGAGCGGGTCACAGGACCTGGGCGCGCGCTACGTCATTGCCTTACGCCTGCCGGGGAGGCACTCCTGAGCAAGGGCCACGCCGTGTACGATGAGGTGCTCGCGAAGTCCTTCTCGCCGCTTTCGCCTACGGAACTCGATACCTTGTACGACCTGCTGACACGCCTGGTGCAGAGACGCGATGGCACTTTTGTGGAGTAGAGGTGTCATGGTCAGCTCCCGAAGATTCCTGCTAATGCTGGAAGATAGGGAACAACAGAGCATTCTGACAGCATAACAACGGATCGGCTCGTTTCGCTGTTGATTGGTTTGCTTATTCAACAGCGAAACGAGTAGATCTGTTGTGTTTCACCCCTTTTTTCTGGCTCCTTGTTCCCCATGGGGAGCCAGAAAAATCAGGGATGACTCATAGTCCGCCATCTCACAGCTTACCAGGCGGAGGGAGGCGGAGGGGGAACGACCGGGGGCCGATCGTTGCAGGTGATCGTGTTCGGCAGCTCCCACGGTGCCAGCCAGGGACCGGTGGTCCCGCCTCCGGTGTTGCCGCCGAGGTCGGTCACTGTGAACTCCGAGCCTGCCGGTGTGAAGTGGAAGGAGCCGCAGTTGTTGATGCCGACGGCACCGACGTTGCGCGCGACGACGTTTTGGAACGTCGCGTTTCCGGCGGAACGCGCACTCAGTACCGATGTGCCCGTTCCATCGACGTGGATGTTCTGGAAATGCACGTTCGAGATGGAGTAGAGATCCTTCACTGGGAAGTCGGAAACGATCAGGATCGCGTTGTACGTGTTCTGCAGGAAGTTGTCACCGGTCACCTCAATGTCCGCCGTGAGAGAGCCTTCGAGCGCGTAGAGCCAGATCGCTCCAAGGCCGATCTTCCAATTAAGCTCGAACGAGCCGGCCCGCACTGTCGTGTTGTTAGTGAACCGGAGGTAGCCGGCGAACGGGGTCGAGCCGAAGCGCGATCCCGCGTGGAGGCCGCTGCCCTCGCGCACAGGGTCGGCGACGATGTTGTTCGACACGGTGTTGTCGTGGCCGCCGTAGATGGCGATTCCGTTCGCGAGCACCGGGTTCTGTACAGTGTTGTGGTCGAACACGTTCTTGGCGTCCTCGATTGCGGGTTGCCCGCTGACCGCCTGCGACCACATCGCGAGTCCGTCATCACCCGTATTGCGGATGAGCGAATTGACGACTCTCGAGTGCGTCACTCCCTGGTGGAAGTTGATGCCGTCCGCGATCTGGTCCGCGATGACTGTGTTCTTGATCTCCACGTTGTTCATCGGCCCGTCGAGCCAGATGCCGACTTTCGTGTGCTGGATGTAGAGGCCATTGATCGTCGAGTCGCTCAGCGCCCCGCCGATACCGTTTACTTGATCGGTGTCGATTCGCTCTCGAACGTCGCCCTCGATTGCGAAGTTCGACAGGTGTACGTGATGACTCCCGCCGTCGGCTGCGTACTTGCCGTAGAAGCCGACGCCCGTGTGTATGGAGCCGTCGGGCGCCGGTGAGGGGAGCGTGACCTGATGGCCTGTGACGATCGACCACCAGCTACCGGCGCCTTCGACAGTGACATCATCGACGATGATGTGCCTGTTCACCTGGAACGTGCCAGCCGGGATATAGACCGTCTTGTCTGAGGCTTTCGCCGCCTGGATCGCGAGATCGAACGCATCCGCAGAGTCGCGCATGCCGCTCGGGTCGGCGCCGAAGTGGGTCACGGAGATGGAGTGCTCCGGCTGCGGCGCGGGACCGTCGATCTCCTGAAAGTCGACGAGGTCGATGACCGTCCACGCGGCGTTCGAGTTGGCAGGCACGGTCAGGCGGACAACGTCTCCCGCCTGGTAGGTGTCGTGGAGATGCAGGCGCTGCTCGTTGTAGAAGTGCATTGGCCTGAACGGTTTCGTGATGACCGGCGGAGGTGTAGTAGAAGCCGGGACGCACGAGCACTCGGTGATCCACCAGTCCGGGTGGAGCAAGCCCGCGTTCGGGTCGTTAGTGAACGGATATTGGTTGTAGAGCCATGAGTATTTCGAGGTCAGCGTGATCGTTTGCGGATGCGTGTTCTCACGGTTGTTGAGGTCACGGTCGTGGCGCTCCGCGCTCACGGTCAACGGGGCGTCGATGCCGCCGCCTGCCGTGGCGTCGGGGATCGAGTAGCGGATAGTCATCGCGTTCGCCCGCTGCGTGAGCGTGAACGCGACGTACTGGCCAGGCGTGAGCTGCACGGCTTGCCGGCCTGACGCCTCGCCCGCCAGCGTGTAAGCCGAGGTGTCGAACGGGAGGATCGTCCCGTTCGTCGTGGCGTTCTCAGCCTCCTGCTCGACGATACCGAGCCTGGCGCCGCGTCCTGCGACGAGCGACGGGTCGATCGCGGCGACGGTCACGCGCGGGGAAGCCGCGGCTCTGACAGCCGTGCTGGGAAAAGATATCACCAGACCGACGGCGCTCACCAGTATAAGCAAGGCAACAAGCCCCGCCAGTCTCTTTTTGCGCCTCGTGCGCGTACTGTTTTGCATAAAATACTTTCCTTTCTGCTTATTCCATTAAAGACCTGGAAGTATATCCTGCCGGGTATTCATCCTCCTTGCATACAAAAATGTGGATTTTGCAAAGCCCAAAGTCGCTTTTCTAAAAAAGAGCATGTGGTCCTTACGTCATGTTGTGAGTATGTCAGAGAACATCTTTCAACATGAACATGCTCGAAAAATGGATCATGGAAGCCATACATCTAGAAGGACAGGGAGAAAAACGAGCCGTGTTATGGGTGAGTTCGCATACAATGCTGTGGCTTAAAGCATTCCCTGGCTTCTGGCACGTCGCAAAGGCATCAGCTTCATCGCTTCAAAAGACCTCCTCACAGAAAGCTTCTTCGTCAAACGCCGACAAAAGCATAAAAGGAGCCAGAGAAAAATAAAGGGTAACGTTTACCTTTTCTTTCTTATAGAGAAAAGTAGCATAAAAAAACACCATTGTCAAGAGGGCGATTTTTCTCTTTCTGCTTGCTAAGATTGAATAGTCAGGCCACGATACGTGCCATTTTAGAGCATTTTGCAGCCCATCTGGAAAAGCGAATCAGGTTAACGTTTACCTAAAAAGCTTGGAATCTCCCCTCCAGAAAACACATGTGCTTCCTGGTAGGATGAAAAGTTCTGGTGCCAGAGGAAGCGAGAAGCTCTTTTTTCCTGTTGTCAATGTGACAAAGAGCCGCACCGTACGTTTACGAAAGTAGAAAGCCACGAAAAACGCCAGGCCAGTTTAAGCCTTTAGTGAGGAGTAGACGCATGGATGCTGTCAAACCTAGTAGCCCACGGGCGGAACAACTGCTAAGCGAATATAGCCTGGGCAATGTGCGCGCTGAATACAAAGAACATTTGCTGAAGCGAGGTCTGGCATTAGTCGTGTATTTCCCACTTGGACTCATCATTCTCTTTGTGGGTATAGTGGTTGTACCAAACTGGCTTTTCCCAATGTATACCGCTGGCGGTACCTGGCCTGGCCTTGAGCAATTGTTCGGACTGGGGCAATTGGTATCTCGCTTGACGATTTTGCTGATGGGGGGCTGCTCTACCCTGCTGGGCCTGGCCTGCCTGATTATTCTTGTTTGGGTGCTTTGGCAAGGTGAGCAGCGTGTCTACCTTGGTGAGAAGGGCTTCATTTCTGCCCGGCGCCAGGTAGAGACTGCTGTACGTTGGGAAGCGGTGCAGGAGATCCGCCGGAGTGCGTCCTTTGTCAAACTCAAAAAGAACAATGTTCAGCAGGTAACTACAACCAATGCCTATATGCTTATTCCTGCCGAAGGGAAACTATGCTCCATTTCCGCTGAGTCTGGCCCGGAAATAGAGCAAGCGGTCACCGCCTATCTCCTCCCTCGCGCGCTTGAGAACTACCAGGCCGGAAAAACTCTCTCCTTTGGTTGGCTGGCGCTGGATAACCAGGGGCTTCACCTTACGCCTGAACAGACTTTCGGCAGAAAGCTAACGGTCCTGAAGAAACTGCCAGCAGTGGCGCGTGCCTTGCCGAAACTCCAGGGCCTGTGCGTTGCATCCGGCGAACGCTTCTTGCCCTGGGAGAATCTGGCATGCTATTGGATTGATGAGGCTGGCAACGCGTTAGTACTGAGCAAGAAAGGCGAACGCAAGCACTGGGCCATTGTGCCACTCGAACAGGTCGCCAATCCCGCGCTCTGCTTGACACTCATTGATACTATTTTATATGGTGACACGCGGGAAAGCGCATAGTTCTCGGGAGAAAACCAGGGTATGGGTAGTCACACAGGTGTGTCGCAGGCCTCTCTGCTCCAGGAAGAATACCAGCTCGGTCCGCTGGTAGAGATGTACCAGACGCAGGTCACACGTTCAGGAAATTTGGTTTTCGGGGGCATGCTGATTTTCCTCGTGCTGTATCTGTGCGGATTGATCACTCCGATTGAGGTAATGCTTTTTCCCCTCATAAGTGCTTCATTCTCTTCAAGCTCCCTGCTCTTGATGGTTATGATGTTTGGCTTCCCATTGCTGCTCGTACTTGTTTCGTGTAGTTTCCTTTTCTGGTTGTTCAGGAAGGACCGTCTATGGGCGACACCTATTCGACGCAAAATCGTGGTATCGCTCTATGCTGGCGGCATTGTCTACCATGAAGGCCATAAGCAACAGGTCGTAACCTGGGAGCAGATTCGCTTTGTAGAACGGCTCGCGATAAGACGCTGGAAGACGCTCCTCCGCTATTATAAATTGAAAATGGACAACCAGACGGAGCTTGCTTTACCAGTTGTGATCGCGCATGTAGAGGAGCTGGGCGCGGCCATTGAGCGCGAAGTCAACAAACGCTTGTTGCCTGAGATCCTGGCCAGGTACACAGCGCATAAACCCATCGTCTTCACTGGCCTCTGTCTCAACCAGGATGGCATCAGTAACAGCGCTGAAACTCTCCCCTGGCACGAGGTAGAGCGGGTGACCATGGGTGTGGAGGCGCTCACCATCAAGGAGAGAGGGATGGCGAAGGCGTGGCTGACCGCCCCGATCACGCAATTTCGCAATGCCTGTCTGCTGGAAGCTCTACTGGAGCATATCAAGGAAAAGCAAGCTTTCGTCGTATAAACCATTATGGTAGCTGTCATGGGTTCTTGTTTTCATACATACATTACTATGTTACAATGCATATCGGCAATTATTCGATCATCTCTTCTTTATAGAAGTATGTTCTGCTTCTACACCGAAGCTCTCTATCCAGTATGTCTGGAGATGTTGAAGCAATGCGGCAGAAAGGGCAATTGACGATGCTGGATGTAGACTACGAAGAGGGCCTTACTCAACTACGCAAACTTGTAGAGCGCCAGAAGCCGGAACTATTCAACGAGTTCAGCCTGTTTGAGCACCGTTTAAGCGAAAAGCTTGCGTATCAACGTCGCTATGGTCAAAGCTCGAATAATGCTGCTGAACTGAACGAGGTTCTCCATGAGCTTATACAGTTCACAAACGACCATTTCGCTCTCCAGTTCATCGATCTATGCAGGCCAAAGCATACATTGGACGCTATGCCGTCCAGCGCAGATGTACATGCCTCCACCGTGGATCTGTACGCGGAGATATGGCAACGTGGAGGCGAAGTTCATATTCGCGAGAGCCGGTATATGCTCCATGAACCCGTCGAGACGGCGTGGGCGCCTGATCGCAGCGCTCTATTGCAACGGGCAAAGGCGTTGGAGATAGACACGGACCGTCAGGTCCTGCTCAAACAGGTGCAACTCCGGCGCGCTACGGCACATGCCGAGGCGTGGAAAACTGCGCTGGAAAAAGAAAGGCGGCTGCTGGCTCTCCTGGAGCAGCGGTCACCGGCTGGTTTTCCGCGCCTGCTGGCTTTTGAGCAGACGACTCGTGCTGTGACGCTTGTCCAGAGCGTCGTTCCGGGCCTATCATGGTGGCAGATCTTTCGCCCATCTGATACGCCTTTAAACATGCAGGAGACACAATCTTTGCTGCGTAGTGCCATGGCGCTCTGCAGGTTGTTGAGTACGCTCCATGCTCAACGCCTGGCGCATCGTGCCCTGACCCCCGAGAAGATCTTCCTGGTTGATCGCCGGCAAATGCGGCTGCAAGATGTTGGCCTGGCGACCTGGAAATTTGTACCAGGCGAAGGACCAGTGTTGTACCGCGCCCCGGAGCAGGCCATCTCTAACACCAGCCGGGCGCTTCCCGGACCAGCTACTGACGTATATCAACTCGGCATAATCCTCTATCATCTGATTACCGGCAAAGAGCCTGCGCCGCTCCAGCAAGTTCTGCCTTTACATGTCTGGAATACCAGCTTTCCCACGGAACTGGATGCGGCCTTGCAACAAGCGATTGCCCCTAACGTCGAAGAGCGCTGGCATAACAGCGCTGAATTTTCTGCTGCCTTACGTAAAGTGCCTTTCTAAGGATAGATGTTTGTGAGTCAGTATATGCATAGAGCCGATGTGTCTGTCGGCAATATCCATCTGGTGTTGACGGCCAAAGTAGCTCAGAACTTGTACGAGAAAAGAATACGCTATCCCTACCTGCCTGAGCCAGGCGTGATGCTTGGCGAGCTGCAAGAGATGAATCGGCTGGAGGGCATACCAGCGATTGTGAACACGAGACGCAACGGAGAAAATCAACTCCTGCTCTACATTACTGCTTATTACCTGGTGCTGTATGAGTCCCTTCATGGTGATGGTTATAGGATTGCATACGTAGATTCGCTCAATCTCTATGAACATGAGCGTTTGAGCAAAGGTGCGCTGCGCATCTATGCCCAGAACTGGTACCTGCATCATGAGGCGCGAGAGATTCCACAGGGGAATAACAACTTCTGGCAAGGCATTTCTGCCGCGTGGCTCAGCTTTGAAAGGCAGCGTCAACACGCCGCTCCAGGTGCGGCACAGGAGGAACTGACGCATGCCCATGAGCATTACCTTGATATGCTGGAAGACCTCATAGAGGTCACTCATCAATTAGATCAGGATAAAAATAGTTTAAATGCCGGTATCCATTACAAAAAAGTGGAGGCCGCGGGCGAGGTGCGCGATGCTCCACGAGACATTTATGTATTTCGTCTGACTGACCTCCCGCAACTCAGCGAAAAGAGCATGCTGCGTGTCAAAGATGCGCAAGATCTACGGGGGCGTGTTCTGGGATTAGAAGGCCTGAAGCTCACGCTCAAGTTTGAAAATCTGATCGATAGAAGGCGTATTCCTGAACAGGGCGTGCTTGAACCGATGGTGAGTCCGCTGATCTACCAGAAACAGCGTGAAGCCCTGGAGATGTTGAGGACACGCGAGTCAAAGAACGCGCACCTGCTGCGCGCCCTCGTTGACCATACCTACCTCCCTTACCAGCCCGACCGTATACGACAGGATAGTGATGATGAGCTTAAAAAGCTCACTCCCGAACAGTTCGACGCCTTCCGCTACGCGCTCACCGTGCCCGATGTCTTGATGGTACTGGGTCCTCCTGGAACCGGGAAGACGCGCACGATTACAGAGATCGCCCGCCATTGTGGCCTCAGGAGGCAGCGCGTCCTCATCGCATCAGGGACGCATAAGGCTGTGGATAACGTTTTGGAGCGCATGCCAGAGGATCTCATCGTCATTCGCGTTGGACACGAAAGCAATGTCTCCGAGAAGATGCGCCCGAAAATGATCGATGCCCAGGCGCAGAAATTGCAGGAGGTGCTGCTTGAGAATACCGAGAACGAAACGTATCGTCTTGGTCCCTTGCTCTCTTACAAAAAAGAGATCGACTCACAGGTACATAAACTCACCGGGGGCCAGACCTATCTCACCGATCATGAAGCACGCTTGCATGCTCTTTATCAAGAGCGTAGTACCTCCCAGGAGCGTATTACAGGACCATTCCGGCAGCGATTTGATGAGTTGGGAACAGGCGCGCAACATTTGACGGAAAAAGTTGCTCAAGATCAAGAACGCATCAGGGTCTGGAGCGCGAGGAGCCTCAATGCCGAACCGCGCAGCCATCTGCCAGCCCTCGGCTGGGCGTTCAAGATGTTTTTTGATTATGCTACCTCCCGTGTTGAACAAGCACAGGTGAGTGTGCAGGAGAAACTGTCCGAGATACAGGCGTTGCGGCAGGAGCAGGCGCGGCAATATGAGACAGCGCAACGTACCTTGCTTGCGGATAGCGCGTACCAGCAGTGCGAAAGCGCTATTCGCCAATTGACGATGACATGTGAGCGGGTATGGGCAGAACTCTTGAAGATCATCAAAGCATTGCAGGCAACGACCATTCGGGCTATGCCCCGGCAACCGGACCTTGAGCCAAAGGGTACAGCCACACTCAAGCGCTACCTCTCCTGGTTCAAGGAGACGCGCGAGGGACTTGAGCGCAGAGCCAGGCTGCTAAAAGATTGGCGCGAGGAACTGGCCAGGCCGACCGATCAACTCTACCCTGAACTGTTGCGCTATGCCGATGTGGTGGGTGCAACCTGTATAGGCGCAGCCACCGCCAGGGGGCTGGAGGCCACGGATTTTGACCTGGCGATTGTCGATGAGGCCGGCCAGATCTGCCTCCCTGATCTCCTCGTTCCACTCGTACGCGCGAAGCGGGCCGTGCTGGTTGGAGACCATCATCAACTGCCACCTTTTGTTGATAGCGAGGTGCAGAACTGGCTCAAGAACCAGGCGCCCCAGGAACCGAACGTAGCGGAAGCCATCGAAGAGGAGGAAGTGCAACTCATTAGCAATCTTTTGACGAAGAGCGCCTTTGAGCTGCTATTTACTGCAAAGCAAGATCCATTACATATTGTGCGTTTTACCATGCAGGGACGTATGCCCCAGGTGATCGCTAATTTTGTCTCCCGCCACTTCTATAGCAACCAACTCGGCACCTTTAGCGCGGAGAAAATGCGGCATACCGTGGATGCCGATCCCGTTTTCCCGCATGCCCTCACCGTGATCGATGTATCTGATGCGCCAGCAGATATCAGATGGGAGAGGCCACAAAAAACGCTCGAAAATCTGGGTGAAGCAGGCTACACCAATATCGCCGAGGCCAGAATCATCGCCGCCCTGGCTGAGTACTACCAGCGCAAGGGCAAGGAGTGGGTCGTGATTGTCCCTTACCGCGCTCAGGCGCGCCTGATCATTCGTGAACTGGAAAAACGTATTGAGGCGCAAGATTTTGCGCTAGAGGAACGGGTCTCTACCGTAGACTCATTCCAGGGAGGGGAGCGGAAGAAAGTCATCTATGGTTTCACGCGTAGCAATGAGCATGGAAAGATTGGCTTTCTCAAGGAATTGCGGCGCTTGAATGTGGCCATGACCCGCGCGCAGCAGCACTTACTCTTTGTGGGAAACTTCGCGGCCCTTACCAGGGCTGAGGATGCCCAATTCAGATATGTTGTGACCGACGTATACAGCTATGCGACCCAGTGCGGCGAGGCGCTGACATACGAGTCATGTCGCAGAAGATTGCGCGATGCACAGGGAGGAAGAGCGGGATCATGAGTACTGTAGAGAGGCAACCGGCTACGCTCAAGCCAATATATGATCCAAGAAGGGCTTTAGAGCACATCCAGACGCTCCCGGGAGTAGCACCCGTGCGCCTGTTTGCCATTCTCTTCCCACTCTGGGATATCGAAACAACCGCCAGACAGGAGGAGGGCCGGCCTTATGAGCTGATGGAAAAGTATGTGGAACGTGGCATTGAGGAGGGGCAACTGCACACGGTGGAGGAGTTGGCGGCATTCTTCGGCCTGCAAGGCGAGATTATTCAGAAGATTTTGCTTTTTCTGAAAACGATTGGACACGTCACACAGCAGGGTACACGCTGGGATCTCACCACTTTAGGTCGCAAGTCTGTGCGAGGGGGTATGAGGTATGTCTCGCAGGAGAAGCACGTCAGGTTCTACTTTGATGCCTACACTTCACAGCCATTACGCAAAAAACACTACGAAGGGAAAAAAGTACGCATTTTTTCTCCTGAGGAAGCAGCCGAGATCCTTCACATGAAGACCTGGGGCTATCGTTTTCACCTCATTACCAGTATGCAGGCATGGCGCGCCGCCTCGCTACGCGAGCTAGAGGCACGCGTTGATAGGGGGGATTACAATATGCCCGCTGAGATGCGCGAGGTGCAGGTGCTCGCGGTCAGGCCAGCATATCTACCGATGTATGTTATCGAAACGACACGCAAGGGACGCACTCCTGCTTCTACAGGGAGCAGCATAGAATACAGGCCCCATTATCTCGTGTACACTGGCATTCGTAACCTGCGCGATACCTACTTTGAGCGCATCATCAACGATACTACTATGATATATGCCGCGTTAAGAGGCGAAAAAGAGGCAGTGCAACACGATCTGTGGGACGCGTGGTTACATGAAAAAGGCATCACCGGCATACCGCTAGAGCGGCCCGATGGTACCTGGCAGATTGCACTCCCGTCCTCGACGTTTGAAGGCCCACAGGCAAAATTTGCCACCACAAGGGTCGGTGACTACGATTTGCGGGATGGCTACTTTATGCAAATCTGGTGCGATAATCAAGCTCTGCGCCGCAAGGCTGCCCTGGACCTCGCGTTAAGGCTAGTAAAAGGTCAACAACGTTTTATCAAACGACAGGACTTGCAGGAGCATTTACAGCTTTTAGAAATGCAACTACAGGTCGCGCAACTTAGCATCAAGGATGTGCGACAGCGTGCGGTGGAGACGAAGAAGGAAGATCTGATGAAAGTGTTAGACAATTTGTAGGTGAAAGATGGACTATCAGCAAGGTCTGGCTGCATTAAAAAAGCTGGCTGAAGGCAGCGACTGGTTCGCGGATGTTTCCCTGTACGAGGCGCGTCTACTGGAGAATCTAGATCAGGAGAGACGCTATGGTTCCAGTGAACAGTACCGCGTGACCCGCGCCCAGATTGTTGACCAGTTGAACCGCCTGGCTTATGCACATGTGAAAATGAGTTTCAACGACCTGTGTCGAGGTGCGCTCCCCCAGGTCCCGAACACCTCCGCATTCACGCCTGATCCTGCACCAGGGAGTCAGCGAACGAAGCAGCAGAGGGATACGGAGAGAGGCACAACAAGTGATCTAGCTCGCACGAATGTCTTCATTGGCTTTAGCCAGCAAGATAGCCACGATCTGGCCGATCTCCATATCCATCTCAAACCATACGTGCGCTCAGGAGTGCTAAAGGTCTGGGACAATACCATGATCCCGCCAGGCGCCAGGTGGCATGAGGAGCACATGCGTGCTATACAAGCAGCAAAGGTTGCCATCTTACTGATCAGCGCGCACTTCCTGGCCTCAGATTATATCGTCAACACAGAACTCCCTCTATTACTGAAAGCTGCTGAGCAGGGGCGTATAAAGATTCTATGTGTGATCCTGAGCCATTGCAATTTTGGAGCGACGGACCTCGCGCGCTTCCAGCCCGTCAATGCCCCATCCAGGCCATTGAGCGTTATGACACCTGGCCAGCGCGACGAAGTATGGATGCAAGTTGCTAAATACGCGTGTGATATCTTGCAGGAATAATATGTCGGAATGTAACGAGATATCAGGCAGAGGAGCAGGGCACCCGCAAGGGATGCCCGTACATGTCTGAGCAGGCGGGCAGCAGAAGGGAAAATGGCTCAGATGTCGTGCTTGGAGCAGGGCACCCGCCCGTACATGTCTGACCTGGCAGAGGTGGCGCGGCGATGGGGGCACGTGCCCGCGCCCGGTTCCAAGGCCGAGCGGGTGATTCGGATGGGAGCGCCGGTCGCTAGGTATGATATGTACGGGCGATCCCTGGCGGTCGCCCTGTTCCAACACTACATATGATGGAGTATCAATGAATGGTTGGGTAGGGGCGCCCCTACCCAACCTACGCGCCGGGCGTCGGCGACGGTGGTGGCGCGGGCGGCTGCGTGAATGCGAAGCAGTCGGACATATCGTCGGAGGCGGCATCGCGGGCGTTGAGCGGTTGCAGGCCGAAGAGCGTCTCGCAGCATTTGACCAGGCTCACGTGCGAGTGCAGCGCCTTGGAGATGTAGCCGCCTTTGGCGTACGGGCTGAGCAGCAGGCAGCCGACGCGGGAGCCATAGCGGAACTGCGTGCCATCGCTCCACTGTTCCACGTTGGCTGGCTCTACGTGATCGTACCAGCCGCCCCAGTCGTCCCAGGTGATGAAGATCGCGGTAGAGGGCCAGAGTCCGCCCTGCACCACGGCGTTGACCTGGGCTACGGTCCAGGCCTCACCCTGGGCCACGCTCTCCTTGGGATGCTCGCTCATGCCGGAAGGCCCGTAGACCCAGGAGACGGCCGGCAGGTTGCCCGCTGCCGCGTCCAGGGCGAATTGCCCTGCCGTGACGCTCGACGCGCTTCCCTGGAGGCTTTTGATGTAGTTGAAGGCGTAGCCCCCGTAGTTGCGCCACGTCAATCCGGCCTGCTCCAGGCTGGCGGGCAGCGAGGGCAGATCGAAGGGCGGCTGTACGGGGTCGCTCTTATGGATATTGTTGATCACGGGCGAGTCGGCCGCGATCACCATCAGGTGGTTCGGGGTTGATGGGCCGGCCACATCCGTGAAGTAGTTGTCGCACAGGGTGAACTGCTGCGCGTAGGCAAAGTAGGCTGGCAGTGTAGCCTGGGAATATTCCTGGCGAGCAGCCTTCGTGGCGCGCGTCAGCCAGGTTTGATGGTCATGCGCGGGCGAGACCGTTGGCGGGTCGGACGCCGGGGGGAGCGTGGCATCGCCCTCCGCGCCGGGAAATGTCCCGAAGTAGTTGTCAAATGCATGGTTTTCCTTGAAGATGATCACCACGTGGTTGATCGGGCCGGTAGCTGGCATGATTGACTCCTTTCGAGCGTGAAGAGACACATAAAGCGGTATCCTACTTATGTAACGAATGAGAGAAATACTGTATAGATGTGTATTGATGCGGGGCGCCGCTGGCCTGCGCCCTGCTTCCCGATTTATTTTAGAGCGAGATAAATATCCACGGTCGTATTCTGGGGATCACGACTTCTTTCGTCATAAAGTTCGAAATCTGCGGAATAACGGCGTGTGCCTCCTAACTGAGCGGGCTGCAATTGCCAGATGTCTTGCCAGGCTTGACCGATCACGCTAGTGACGGGACCAGTTTGGGTTGTAAAGATGGTATAGGTAGCCTCAGGAAGCACTTTGGCGACCAGCCCCTGGGGAATATCTTCGCTATTGCTCACTTCACAACCAATAAGTACCGTAAAGGGTCCGTGCTCATCGCTTTCATACTCTGTATACACCGAGAGAATAGGCTCTGGTTGCACCTTATGGGGAATGTTCTCCCTGATATTCTCTTGAAAAAAACGCTGCCAAAGCAGGGGAATTCTTGCCGTCTCGCCCCTGGCTTCATCTTTATTTGTGGTTCGCGTCTCAATGCCAACGACTTTCATGGCACTCTTGTGAACGAGTTCTCTTTGATGCATGCGCTACTTTCCTTTCTGATTGCGAACATATGTTCTGAACAGAAGTATAGCATGTTCCTGGCTGGTGAGGAAGAGGGCGCAGGCTAGCGGGGCCAGAGCGCGTAGGCGCCCATAGGCGTTAACACAAAGCGAGCGGCGTGTCCGTAGGGTGGGGCTTACGTTCACGCCTATGAGGCAAGCCACGCCCTACAGACAACTGGCCACGCGCGCATATAAGCTACCAACCATAAATTCCCCATCCCACCCTCGCATATCATATAATGAGAATACACGCGATTTCTCTACGATTGGAGGGCTGTCATGGAAAAAACTATCATCAATCCACCAACGTTAGCGGCGCCCATAGGCTTCAATCACGGCATCGTCGTCAGCGGCGGCAGCCTGCTCTTCCTGGCGGGCCAGGATGCTAGCGATGCTGAAGGGCGTATCGTCGCGCCGGGCGACCTGGTGGGCCAGTATGAGCAGGTGTTGCGCAACCTTCAGGCAGTGGTTGAAGCTGCCGGGGGCACGATGCAGGCTATCGTCAAGCTCAATATCTTTGTGCGTGACCGCGACGACTATCGCGCGCACCTCAAGCCACTGGGCCAGGCCCACCGGGCCTTCTTCGGCAACTACTACCCCACAATGGCCCTGTTTGAGATAGCCCGCTTCTTCCAGGACGAGACTCTGATCGAGATCGAAGGTCTGGCCGTCATCGCTATTTGATCGTTTCCCTATTCAGGAGGATGCCCCTTGAGGAGGACGTATGGACTTCGAGCTAACATCCGCACAGAGCCGCGTCCAGCAGGAGGCGCGTCGCTTTGCTGAGCAGGAGGTAGCCCCGCTGGCACGCGAGGCCGATGAGCGGGGCGTGTTTCCCTTGCACCTTGTGAAACGCATGGGCGAACTCGGTTTCCTGGCGGGGCCGATCGAGCCGGAGTACGGCGGCACTGGCATGGACTATGTGAGCTATGCCCTGCTCTGCGAGGAACTGGGCCGCGCCGATTCCTCTGTGCGCGGCTTCCTGACGGTGCATACCAGCCTGGTCTCGCTATGTATCCGCGACTGGGGCAGCGAGGAGCAGAAACGCCGCTACCTGCCTCGGCTGGCCTCCGGCGAACTGATCGGCTGCTACGCGCTGACCGAGCCGAATGCCGGCTCCGACGCCGCCAGCCTGGAGAGTACGGCGCGCGAGGAGGGCG
>JALYVR010000009.1:16698-21227 GCA_030853145.1 Chloroflexota bacterium
AGGAGGGCGACGAGTACGTCTTAAACGGCGAGAAGATCTGGATCACCAACGGCAGCAGCGCGCACCTGGCCATCGTCTTCGCCAGCCGTGACCGCGAGGCGCGCCACCGGGGTATCTGCGCGTTCCTGGTAGAGACCGACACCCCCGGCTTCCAACGCGAACCCATGCCCGGCAAGGAACTCGGCCATCGCGCCTCCGAGCATGTCCACATCACGTTGCAGGAGTGCCGCGTCCCCAAAAGCGCTCTGCTGGGCGCCCCCGGCGAAGGCTTCAAGGTCGCTATGTCGGCTCTGGATCGCGGTCGCCTGGGGGTCGCGGCCGGCGCCGTTGGCGTGGCCCAGGCCTGCCTGGATGCCTGTATCTCCTTTACAACCCAGCGCCGCCAGTTCAAGCAGCGCATCGCCGACTTCCAGATGATCCAGGCCACCCTGGCGGATATGGCCGCCGATGTCGAGGCTGCGCGCCTGCTGGTCTATCGCGCCGCCTGGACCAAAGATCGCGGCCTGCCCGCCACAAAAGCTACCTCCATCGCCAAGCTGTTCGCGACAGAGGCGGCGGCGCGTGCCGCCTCCCAGGCGGTGCTGCTCCACGGCAATCGCGGCTATTCCAACGAATTCCCCGTCGAGCGCTACTACCGCGACATCAAGGGCCTGCAAATCTACGAGGGTACCAGCCACATCCAGCGCGTGATCATCGCGCGCGAATTGGTTGGGCGCGATAAATAAGGTATACAGAAAGGCAGGAATCTACAATGGCGTACTCCGAATACTGGAATCCGAAAAACGAGACCCTCCCTCGCGCGGACTTGCAGGCGCTCCAGTTCCTCAAGCTCCGCCGCCTATGCGAGTGGGCCTATACCAATGCTCCCTTCCACCGCCGCAAGTTCGACGAGGCCGGTTTTAAGCCGGAACAACTCAAGACCCTGGATGATATCCGCCGCATCCCCTTTATGACCAGGGAAGCGTGGATGGACTCGCTGGTAGAGTCGGCGATGTTCGGCGATATCGTGGCGACCAACCAGCGCAATGCCATTCGCTACCACCTGACGTCGGGCACCAGCGGGCGCACGCCCATCCGCGTGCTTGATAGCATGAAGGACTGGGACTGGATCGCCGAGATGTGGTGCTACGGGCTGTGGGGCTTCGGCGTGCGTCCCGAAGATAGCGTGTATTTCGCCTTCGGCTACGGCTCGTTCATCGGCTTCTGGGGCGCGCACTACGCCTGCGAGAAGCTCGGCGCGCTGGTGATCCCTGGTGGCGCGCAGACCACCGAGGCACGCATCAAGCAGATCGTCGAGATGGGTTCGACGGTTGTCTGCTCTACCCCGACCTACGCGCTACACCTGTGGCAGAAGGCCCACGAGATGGGCATCGACCTGGCAAAGGACAGCCAGGTGAGCCAGGTGATCCTCTCCGGCGAACCGGCCGGTTCTATCCCCGCCGTGAAGCGCCAACTGGAGGAGGCCTGGGGCGCGAAGTGCGGCGATACCGCCGGCATGACCGAGCTGGGCACGATCATGATCTTCGAGTGCTCCCACCAGCCGGGCGGGACACATATCATCGAGGATCACTTCATCGAGGAGGTGCTCAACCCCAACAGCGATGAGCCGGTGGGCTACGGCGAACTCGGCGAGCGCGTTGTGACCTCCTTTGGGCGCGGCTTCATCCCCGTGATCCGCTATCGCACCAAGGATATGGTCATGAAGGTGCCCGCCAGCACCTGCGATTGCGGGCGCACCTGGGACCTCTACAGCGGCGGCATCCGTGGGCGCTGGGACGATATGAAGCTCATCCGGGGCACTAACGTCTACCCACGCGCCGTAGAGTCGATCGTGCGCGAGTATTCCGCCATCGACGAATTCCAGATCTACCTCTGGCGCAAGGACAACATTCAGGACGAGATCGATGTCAAGCTGGAACTCAAGCCCGGTCGCGAGCAGGAGTGGCACGATCTCCACCGCTCGCTGGCCAAGGATCTCTCAAACGCGCACGAGGGCCTGCGCTTCAACGTGGTACGCATGGATCACGGCACCCTGCCGCACTTCGAACTCAAGGCCAAACGCCTGGTGGATGCCCGCCCGGCGGCGGAATATTAGTCACAGCATAAAGGAGAGCCAACGATGACAACCACCAACACCGACCTCCTGGGCCAGCCGCTGACAGAGCAGGAGCGCGAACTGCTGAACGTCTACCAGGCTCTCAAAGCTCTGGCCGCCCACGACGACCTGCCCCCCTGCGCCGCCCGCAACGTCCGCCGCGCCCTCGCCTCCATGTGGCAGGCCACCAACGACCTCGATCTCCAATTCGAGCAATTGTACGATTTAGGTGTTTAACATATAATATGGGGATATGTTTTATAATGTTGTACAACATTATAAAACATATCCCCATATTATATGTATCTACTTCTTTTGCGTCTGGCGAATTACCGCACGTGCGAGAGAGCGTTTATGCACTTCGTCGGGGCCATCGACGATGTGCAGGGTGCGGCCGTGGGCCCACATGGAAGCCAGGGGGAAGTCGTCGCTCAGGCCGGCGCCGCCGAATACCTGCATGGCGCGACTGACGACGTTGGTCAGCATCTGGGGGGCGGCGATCTTGATCATGGCGATCTCATTCTGGGCGGCTTTTTTATCAAGCGTGTCCATCATCCAGGCCGCCTTCAGGGTCAGCAGCCGCGCCTGCTCGATCTCCAGGTACGATTGGGCGATCCAGTCCTGGATCACGCCCTGCTCCGCCAGCGGCTTGCCAAAGGCCACGCGCGAGCTGGCGCGCTGGCACATCAGTTCCAGGGCATACTGCGCCGCGCCTATAGCACGCATGCAGTGATGGATGCGCCCCGGTCCCAGACGCGCCTGCGCGATGGCAAAGCCGCTACCTTCTTCGCCGAGCAGGTTGCTAGCGGGCACGCGCACATTCTCGAAGTTTAGCTCGCAGTGGCCCTCGTTGTCCATGTAGCCCATGACCGGCAGACTGCGCACGATAGTCATGCCTGGCGTATCGCGCGGCACCAGGATCATGCTCTGCTGCCGGTACCGGTCCGCGCTGTCGGGGGCGGTCTTGCCCATCACGATGAAGATGCGGCAGCGCTGGCGGGCCGCGCCGGAGATCCACCACTTGCGCCCGTTGAGCACATACGCGTCGCCGCGCCGCTCAATAGTAAGCTGGATATTGGTCGCATCCGAGCTGGCGACATCCGGCTCGGTCATGGCGAAGGCCGAGCGTATGGCGCCATCCAGCAGCGGCGTCAGCCACTGCTGCTTCTGCTCAGGCGTACCGAACTGGGCCAGGATCTCCATATTGCCCGTATCCGGCGCGGCGCAGTTAAATACCTCCGACGACCAGCCGACGCGCCCCATGATCTCGGACAGCGGCGCGTACTCCTGGTTGCTCAAACCGGCGCCATGCTCTGTATCGGGCAGAAAGAGGTTCCACAGGCCCTCGGCCCTGGCCTTCACCTTCAGCTCATCGACGATCTCCGCGAAGTGATGCGGATCTCCCGAAGCGACGATCTGCTCCCTGTGCGTTTTCTGGTTCGGATAGATGTAGCGCTCCATAAAATCGCTAACGCGCCCACGCAGGCCGTTAACCTTCTCGGAATAAGCGAAATCCATGGCTGCTCTCCTTCAGTGAAAGAACACATACGCGAAATACTAGAATCACTTCAGTATAACATAAAAAGCTCAATGGCTGTGCTCTTGGGACGACGCAGGCGCCTCTGTCGCCTTGATGTGCTCTCCAAAGAACGCTAGCACGCGCTGCCACGAATCCTGCGCTGCGTCGACGTTGTAGGCGCGGCCCTGATCGTTGAAAAACGAGTGCTTGGATTTGCCGTAGATTTTGATGTCGTGCGGGACACCATGGCGATCCAGCGCGACATCGAGTTTCTGGCCCTGGGAGGTCGTGAAATCCTTGTCGGGATACGAGCCTACCACCGGGCAGGCACGCGCCACGGCATCCAGCGGGCGCGGGTTCACCGCGTAGAACGGCGCGATGGCTTTGAGCCGGTCATCGGTGCAGGCCCAGGCAATCGCCAGACCACCGCCCAGGCAGAAGCCAATCGCGCCCACCCGCGCGGAATCGACGCCGGATTGTTCGCCCAGACAGGTCAGGGCCGCCTTAAGCGCGTGTATACCGCTATGATTGAGCGAGTCAAATAACTGGCCGCGTATAAAGCGGAACATACACATCACCTGGTTGCGCCCGGCAAATAGATCGACCGCCAGCGCCACGTAGCCCTCGTTGGCGAAACGCCGTGCTACATCCTTGATGTTGTCATTGAGACCGAAGGCCTCGTGGATCACAACTATCCCCGGAAACGGCCCCTCGCCCTCTGGCCGTGCCAGGTAGGCCGGATACTGCATAGCATCGGCTGAAAACGAAAGCTCCTGCGTTGTTACCTGCGCCATATACCTGAAATCTCCCTCCGCTGTTCTTACTCGGTACAATGTAAAAATCGTTGGTGCTCCCGGTCCGCGTAGGGGCGATGGCTTGCCTCGCCCGTGGTGGCCAACGCGGGTGAGGCAAGCC
>JALYVR010000283.1 GCA_030853145.1 Chloroflexota bacterium
GCTAAGCACCATGTTTTGAGATTTACTTGTTGTTTTTCCGCACCTTCGGGAGGATATCCCGGCCATAGCTTTCGAGGAAGCCACGCTGGTCGGGGCCTGCCGAATGAATGAAGAGGCGGTCGAAGCCCAGGTCAACATGCTGCTGGATATACTTGACATGATCGTTGGGATCAGATGAGAAGCAGCACATCTTCTTAATCGTATCCGCGCCAACGCTCTCGCCGTTCTGCTCGGACATCTTCGGCGTGTAGATTTTCTGATCAAAGAGCGCCGGAACGAAGGTACCAGCCCAGTATTTCTTCATCTCCGCGACGGCAGCATCCAGGTCATTGGTGTAGGCCACATTGATTTCGATAGCTTTGGGCATGTGCGACGGGTTTTTACCAGCTTCTTTCGCGCCCTGTTCAAAACTCTTGAAGAGCTGCTGGTAGCTCTCAGGCTGCTTTCCGCCCACAGTCATCAGCCCATCGCCATATTTGCCAGCGAAACCGGCACTTTCGGGAACCAGCGTGGAGATCAAAATCGAGATCGGCGCGGCAGGCGGAGTATAGAGCTTCGCCTTGTACATCTGGTAATATTTGCCCTCGTAGGTCACCTGTTCACCGCTCCAGAGCGCGCGGATAAGCTCAACAGCCTCGGCCAGGCGCGCCTGGCGCTCCCCATGCTCTGGCCACAGACCAGTGGCCGCGTACTCGTTCAACGCTTCGCCAGTTCCAAGGCCGAGCCAGACTCTCCCCGGCGCGAAGCAGGAGAGGGTAGCCGCCGCCTGGGCGATGATGGCGGGGTGATAGCGTAAAATAGGACAGGTGACGCCTGGCCCCATATGGATGCGGCTTGTGCGCGCGGCTACCGCGCCAAGCCATGTCCAGCTAAATGCGGCCTGGCCCGCCTCGGCCCACGGGTTAAAATGGTCGCTCACATCAATCGAATCGAAGCCCGCCTGCTCGGCAGCAACCGCGTAATCGCACAGTTCGACCGGTGCATACTGTTCAGGGCCGGCTTTCCAACCTAGTTGTAACATAGATCTTCCTCTAGTAAGTTCAGCAAATAGTGTGGCCACTTAATGCGCACGTAATAAATGCGTTTGAATAGGGCGAATGGTTTCATATGGACGGCAATGCGCGCCCTGAGACCCCAGATATGCTATAATATGGGCTATACTTCTTGGACTGGAAAAAGGGCAGACAGGGGAAGGGCAGAGCTATGACCTGTATCGACATTTCTCGTCGCGCTTGTTGTATTTGGAGGGATGATCGAGAATCATGGGTGAGTTTGAACAACTGACAGCCGCGCTTCAGGAGCACCTTCCCGCTCCCCAGGTAATCACTAACCCCGACACACTGCGTGATTACGCAGTAGATGGTCTGCTGCCGCGCCTGGTGGTTATCCCAGATACAGTCGAGCAGGTGACTCAGGCAGTGCTGCTTGCGAACCAGCACGATGTGACTGTGATGGCGCGCGGGGGCGGCTCGCACCTCAATCTAGGGGGCATGCCGGAGCGGATTGATGTCGTGATCGAGACGAACACATTGACGCACCTGCTGGAGCATGAAGGCCCTGACCTCACCTGTCACGTGGAGGCGGGCATCACTCTGGCCGCCTTGCAGCACGAGTTAGCCAGCAAGGGCCAGCACCTCGCGCTTGACCCGCCGAATATGCAGCAGGCCAGCATTGGCGGTATCCTGGCCACCAACGCCAGCGGCCCCAAGCGCCTGCGTTACGGCACAGCCCGCGACCTCGTGATCGGTCTGCGCACTGTGCAGGCAAGCGGAGAGATAGCGCGCAGCGGCGGACGCGTGGTGAAGAATGTCGCCGGCTACGACCTCAACAAGCTCTACATCGGCTCGCTGGGCTCGCTGGGCATTATTGTGGAGGCAAATTTCAAGCTCCACCCCATTCCGCCTATGGAGCGCACACTGCTGCTGACATTTGCGGGCGCGGCAGAGGCCATGGAGACCGTGATCGCCACGCTAGGCTCGCTGCTGACGCCGAGCGCGCTGGAGCTGATCGATCCGGGGGCCGCCAGCGATATGAGCGATCTCTTCCACCTGAACCTGCCCACGAACGGCTATACGCTGGCGATCAACTTTGAGGGCAGCGCTGTCTCCATCAATCGTCAGATCGACGAGGCGCGTCTGCTGGCGCGCCAGCACGGCGCGCTGATAGGCGATGATCTCATGGAAGAGGAACAGGAGCGCTTCTGGCAGGTTGTGCGCGAACATTTACAGGGATCGGTTACCTGTAAAGCCGCCATCCCGGTCAACCAGGTTGTCTCCTACCTGCAAACGGTGGAGCACATCTGCCGCCAACAAAACCTGGAAGCGGCTATCGTGGCACACGCGGGCAACGGCGTGCTCTTTATCGAGCTGCGGCCAGGCGATGCGACAGCGCGCCTGGCCGAGGCCATCACGGCACTGCGCCAGCACGCCAAAGACGCGCGCGGCAGCCTGGTCGTTGAACGCTGCCCAGTAGGCCTCAAGCGCCGCATCAGCGTGTGGGGCGAGCCAGGCTCAGATTTTAGCATGATGCAGCGGCTAAAGCATCAATTTGATCCAAAGGGAACATTCGTGCAAGGACGTTTTGTGGGAGGCCTGTGAGTCAAACAAATCTGCTGCTTGTAACAGCACACCTCGAATTCTTGAACGCGGCGTTGAGCGAACTGCAGCGCCTTGATAAGCGCCTGGCAGTTGTTGACGAACTGGGGCCGGGGATCGCGCTGTGCAGCGCTCCCGATGTGCCAGGAATAGCGCGCCTGGCGGCCAGAGAGCAGCCTATCTTCGTACGCCACCTGGCGCCGGTGCAGGCCGTGGTCGAACTGACCAATACCGAACAGGATATAGGCGCACTGGCCCTGGCAGTAGCGGACCTGCCAACATTCGCACAACTGGAGCGCGGGCAACGTTTCGCCGTCCAGACGCGCATCGTCCATGCTGAAGAGCCGCACGTCACGCGGCCATACAGCGGCGGGCTGATCAACCAGGCGCTCGCCGAGGCCATCGCCGAAGAGACCGGGGCGGTCGAGGCCATCAAGAAACCGCGCATCGTCGTCTCGGTGCTTTGCATGGCGGAAAAAGCCTACATAGGCATCTCTAGCGTCGAGATGAACCTGAGCGCGTGGCCTGGGGGCGCGAGACATTTCGCGCAGATCCCCGAACAGGTCAGCCGGGCCGAATTCAAACTGTTAGAGGCACTTGACGTGTTTGGTCTAGAGCTGCCAGCAGATAGCCAGGCTCTTGACCTGGGCGCGGCGCCTGGCGGGTGGACGCGCCTGCTGTTGGAGGCGGACATGAGCGTGGTGGCCGTCGATCCGGCAAGCCTTGATCCGCGCCTGCAAGATGAGCCACACCTGGAGCATTACCGGGGCTACGCCGAACATTACCTGGAGGAGGCCATCCAGCGCCATAGACGCTTTGACGTGATCGCCAACGATATGCGTATGGATGCCCGCGACGCCGCGCGCCTGCTCGTGCAGGCCAGCCGCTGTCTGCACACTGACGGTATCATCATCAGCGTATTCAAGCTGCCCCACGCCACGCCGGAGATCAACCCTCTGCGGACGCTGCGCGAGGCGCTGGAGCTGCTTAGCAAACGCTATGCGATTGTGAAGGCGCGCCAGCTTTTTCACAATCGCCAGGAAGTCACTGTAATCGCGGCCCAACCACTACCCACGCGGCCGTAGTCTCACTATCTACCGGTACCCCTTGCGGGTCCACTCTGGGAGGTTGCAGCAATGTTCCCTGAATCAGCACATATACAGGTACTGGCTCCAAAGATTACCGCGCCTGTTGAGGGGCCGCTGCGGCGGCATACGCATACCTATGACCTTATGCGCCAGTGCATTCATTGCGGCTTCTGCCTGCCTACCTGCCCGACCTACGCGGTGCTTGGGGTAGAGATGGACTCGCCGCGCGGGCGTATCTATCAAATGCAAGCGGTGGCCGAGGGGCGCCTGGAGGTCTCCCCCGATTTCGTGGACCACATGTATTGCTGCTTAGGCTGCCGCGCCTGCGAGACCGCGTGCCCATCGGGAGTCCAATTTGGCAAGCTGATCGAGGCGGCGCGCGAGCAAATACAGCTTGAAGTGGCCTATCCCACGCTGCCCATTGCCGCTGAAAGCACGGCATGGCCGGCGCAACCCTACACGCTTGAAAGTCCCAAAACACGCATCATGCGACGGATCTTCTTCGATGCCATGCTTCCTTCGCGGCTGATTACCTCACTAGTATTTGCCGGGCTGAAACTCTACCAGCGCAGCGGCCTCCAGGCACTTATGCATCGCACAAGGCTGCTGGACCTGGCGAACGCGCTGCCAACGCCTTTCCAGGGTCAACTAAAGACGCCAGAATCGTTAATGGCCTCAGCGCGTGGGCCGCTGCTACCCGCTTTGCTGCCGGAGATCACGCCAGCGCTGGGCCGCCGGCACTACCGCGTGGGTTTCATTAGCGGCTGTATCATGGACCAGGTTTTTCGCGATATCAACGAGGCCACGATTCGCGTGCTGACAGCGAACGGCTGTGAAGTGGTTACGCCGCCCCAACAGCAATGCTGCGGCGCCCTGCATATTCACGCCGGCGAGGCCGCAGGCGGCAGAGAGCTGGCGCGGCGCAATATCGATGTATTCGATCAATACGATTGCGACGCCATCATCATCAACTCGGCCGGGTGTGGCGCCAATCTCAAGGAATACGGACACCTCTTACGCGATGATCCCGCGTACGCTGAGCGCGCGGAGCGCTTCGCCGCTAAGGTGAAGGATGTGAGCGAGTTCCTGGCAGGCATCGAATGGAACCGCGACATGGGCGAAGTGCTGCTGACGGTGACGTATCATGACGCCTGCCACCTGGCGCATGGGCAGAAGATCAGGCAGCAGCCGCGCCAGTTGCTCAAGGCCATACCGGGCATCACGCTGGTCGATTTGAAGGAGGCTGATTGGTGCTGTGGAAGCGCCGGGATCTACAACATCACCAACCAGGATATGGCCTCCCAACTGCTAGAGCGCAAAATCAACAATATCGCGGCCACGGGCGCCACCGTTATCGCCACTGGCAATCCCGGCTGCATGATGCAGATCGCCATGGGCGCCCGCGAGCGCGACCTGCCGCTGACAGTAGTCCACCCGGTGCAGTTGCTCGATGACGCGTACCGGGCCAGCGGCCTCTACAGCCTGCCCCCGCGCGCTACGCTGGCCGAGCGCGCGCGCCCGCCACGCACGCTGATCGCTGGCATCGGCATCGGTATCGTGATCGGACTGCTGCTGGCAGAGCGGCACCACCGCAAGTAAGATTCTGGAGCATCCAGTAAGAGGCGTGTCTCGATGAAGATGAGGGCGCATCCTGACTTTCAGGGACACGGCTTCGGGGGAATGGTCTTGCCAACGCTCGACACACAAGCGCTGGCCCTGGGCTACGCCATCCTGCACCTGGACACCGCGACCATGCAGATCGCCGCCCAGCACCTTTACCGCAAGCATGGGTTTAAGGAAACAGGCGAGGCGAGGATACAGAGAGGCTTTAGCGCTATCTTGTGCGAGAAAAGGCTTCGAAGGTAGAATTGAAAAACTTAACCTCTTTTTGTGATTTACTACATTTTCTTAACTCAATCGCAACTATATCTTCATCTATGTACGTTATATTATCGGTGGGGTCATAGAACATTCACGCCATTTCCTCAGGCACTATATGACGTTGATAATAGCTTCGTTCAGGGAGGATATATGAGAAAAGAAAAATGTATACACACAATCCCTGACATCGGTTAAGGATGTTTGCAAGGGAAGATCCCTCGCGCTATTGGATCAAACACCTCACTTCCATTGGGATATATTGATTATGTTGGAGAGATGATGAAACGGAAGATACTTATTTCGTACACACTACTCGTCGTTCTTGCTGGCGTTCTCGGAACTTTTGTCCTGTGGCCGCGCATGCCGACTCAAGCGCATGCGACGGGAGCAAGCACCGACTGGACGATGTTCCAGGGAGACCTTGGGCATAGTGGCTTTAATGGGGCGGAGACGGTTCTGAATCCATCCACTGCCAAACAGATGAAGGTGGAGTGGATGCGCCACGAGGGCAGTGGCATCAGTTCCCAGGTGACGGCAGCGAACGGGCTGATCTATTGGGGATCATGGGATGGCTTAGAGCATGCAAGCAACCCGGCAGATGGGACCGATGTGTGGGCAACCAAGGTGGGCACCACGACGCCCCCCCCAGCTCAGCGCTGCTATCCGCTAAGTGCTGGTCCATCCGGGGCCGCCGCCATAGAGACCGTTTCCATCAATGGGACGATGACCTCCGTGGCCTTTGTGAGTGGGGGGGACGCAACGCTTTATGCGCTTAACGCTACCACAGGAGCAATCATCTGGCAAACGCGGCTGGGCACCTCTCCCAGTCACATGTTGTGGGCCGGGCCAGTCGTCTATCAAGGAAAAGTCTATGTGGGCGTGTCGTCATACGGTGATTGCCCATTAATACAGGGGCAACTGGTTCAGTTAGATGCCTCGGCTGGAACGGTCCTTCACACTTTCTACACAGTTCCCAACGGCTGTATTTCAGGCGGTATCTGGGATACGCCCACCATCGACCAACAGACCGGCATGATCTATGCAAGCACGGGTACACAGTCATCT
>JALYVR010000284.1 GCA_030853145.1 Chloroflexota bacterium
ACCGCGCCCCTACCCCTCATGCATCTCGTTCTCGGCCAGATGGACGCCGTGGAAAGCGCTCTGAAAAAACCTACCTCTGCGAAGGCGACGGCTTCGCCCCCGCTTCCTGCCACCTTTGTCTTCCGTTCATGCCATAGACCCTACGCGGGTTGAAGCAACGCGATACATATTGCAGTTGTATATTACGTACCACGGGTATATATATCAAAGTCAACTTTCTCCAGCCAGCGCTCGGGCTGCTTCAGGGGAGTGAAGCCGACTTTCTGATAGAGGGTATGCGCGTCCCTGGTGGCCAGGGTCCAGCGGCGCAGGCCTTGCAGGTCGGGATGCGCCATGATGGTCTCGACAAGCCAGACGCCGAGGCCCTGGCCGCGATAGGCCTCCAGGACGAACACATCGGCGAGGTAGGCGAACGTGGCCATGTCGGTGACCACGCGCGCGAAGCCAATCTGCTGGTCCTCCAGGTAGACCCCGAAGTTGAGCGAGTGCTCAATACCGCGCTGCACGATTTCGAGCGCGATACCCGTCGACCAGTAGGCTCTCGTGAGGAAGCCGTGGATAACCGTGAGATCGAGCCGCTGCCTGTCGGTGCTGATAAGATAGGCGCCGCGCCGCCATTCGTGATGCATCGTATTTTCTCCGTGTTGCTTTAGGCATTTAAATATATGGTGCAAGCGCCGCCAGCACCTCGTCCACCGAGAAGGGCTTGGGCATGAGTGCGGCCGCGTTGAGAGAGGTGGCCTCCTCCAGGTGATCCATGGCCGACATCAGAATGATGACATGGCGCCGGCGCATTTCCGGCTCCGCCTCCAGCACCTGGCAAAGCTCCGCGCCGCTCATGACGGGCATCATCAGGTCGAGGAAGACCAGGTGGTGACCCTCTTCGCGCAGGCGGGCAAGCGCTTCCTGTCCATTGCGTACCGTGGTGATAGAGAAATCCTCGAATTCGAGGATATCCACCATCATGTCACGGATCACGGGATCATCATCCACGATCAGGACATTACGATATATCGGCTTCTGGCTCATACTGCTCATCACCTGTTTCAGGAGGAGGACTACTACGAGGAAGATAGAAGCTGAAGACCGAGCCCTCGCCTGGAATGCTCTGTTCCAGCCATAGCTTGCCGCCCATGGCCTCCATATAGCGGCGGCAGATGTAGAGGCCCAGACCGGACCCGCGCACCGGCGTTGTCAGCGAGCGCGTGGCGCGCACAAACTTCTCAAAGATCCGCTGCTGCTCTTCCGGCTGGACGCCCTCGCCCTCGTCGTGGACGCTCACCAGCACCACGGGCAGATCGCCGCCCTGCTCGATCAGCGAGGCGTGGTCGATCAGCTCCTCCGGCAGCGGCACCTCAGCCAGCGTCGTCGGCCTGGCAATGAACTTGATAGCCCCTTCTGGCGGCGAATATTTCGCCGCGTTATCCAGCAGATTGATAATCACCTGGCGCAGCAGTACGGGGTCGCATTGTACCCACAGGTCGGCGGGGATCTCCATGGCGATCTCCTGTTCAATGTTGATGCTCACCATATTAACTGCCACCTGGGCCGCGGCCCGCACCTGCACAGCACTGATATTCACATCAAGCTTCTTGCCCAGCGCGTCCATATTGGCCGCGTCGGTCATATTGGCCACCAGCGCGCTCAACTGCTGCGTAGACGCCATGATCTTGGTGGCGAAGCGCAGCACCTGCTCCGGCGTGGCGCGCGCGCTCTGGCGCTTGAGCAGCGAGGCATAGCCGCTGATCGCGCTTAACGGCGTGCGCAGTTCGTGTGAGGCTGTGACGATAAACTCATCCTTGAGCTTGTTCATATGCTGGAGTTCGGCGTTGGCCTCGTTGATCTGCTCGAAGAGCTGCCCATTGCGCATCGCGCTGGCCGTCTGGCTACAGATGGCCAGCAACATGCCGATCTCTTCGGGGCGGAAGACACGGTTTTGCCTGGGCGTGTGGATCGCCAGAATGCCTACCAACTCTGTCTGGTACTGGACCGGGATCATAATCATCTTCTGAATGTGGGTCTCGCGCAGGAAGATCACTCCGCCCTCGCTGCTCACCTGAGCCAGTTCATCAACCATCGGCGGGTCCAGGTAGAAGAAGGAGCCTTCGTTCACCAGGCGCTCCAGCAACGATCCCTTAAACGGCAGGTGGATCATCTCGATGAGTTCGGCGTGCTTCTCCTTATCGTCGGATTGAAAGAGCAGAATCTCGTCCACTTTGCCCTTGCTCTTGGGGGCATAGAGGGCCTGCGCCACCAGTTCGGCCTTATCCGCCGAGAGCTGGAAGAAGACGCACATCTCCGCCTGCACCAGGTTCGCCACCGCCTTCACGAAGTTATCCAGCATCTCCGCCAGGTTCAGCACCGCGCTCACTGCTTGCAGCGCGCTATTCATGGCTGCCAGCGACTCTTCGCGCTGCCTGGCTTTGCGCAGCATCAGGCGCGAGCGCTCATAGAGCCGTGCGTTCTCCATGCTCACCGTCATGATCTGCACCATCGTCTCCAGCACCTGGACCTCCTCGTGACTGAAGGCGTTGGGATAGGCGCAGGTGAGGCAGAGAGAGCCGAGGACGCGGGTAAACATCTTCAAGGGCAGCAGCAGGAACGACTCGGTTCTGCGCTGGTCGCCCCAGATGCCTTGCAGCAACTCGTCATAGTCGCCGCTCTCCTGTTGGGTTGGATTGAACAACAACGAGCGCTTCTCCTGCTGCGTGATGCGCCACCACACCGGCCGCTCCTGCGGGGCAAGCGCCTGATCCGGCAGACCCTCCACGCGCTTGCCATCGCGGATCGAGAAGACATCATAGATTTTGACGCTGTCGCGATCAAAAAGGGTGACCAGCATGGACGACACAGTCACCTCCTCGGTGACAAACTGGTAGGCCTGCTCCATCAAGTCGGCCAGGTTGACCGTGGCCGGAAAAGAGGCGCTGATCTGCTGGAGGCGCTGCATGGAGGCGCTGGTGCGGCGGCGGGCGCGGCGCAGGGCATGATTTTGCAGGTAGAGCGCCATGCGCTCGCTAAAGACCGGGGCCTCCTGGCGCTGCTTCAGGTGGAAGCCCGGCATCTGCGTGGTCTGGTAGAGCACGATCACGCCCAGCGCGCGCGGCTGGCGCTTTTTGCTTTGTGAGCCGAGAGCCTGGTCGGGATCTTGAATAGGCAGGGCGAAATACCAGGTAGGTAGGGGCAGATCACCTTGCTGGCATATCTGGCGTTTGCGCCGAAATGAGGTGATGTAGCTCTCATGCTGCATGATACACGACCGGCCCTCGCGCCACGTATAGCCGATCAGGTCCTGCCCTATTGGATACGCGGTCCCGACGGGAAAGAGGTCGCTCTCCTGCGGCGAGATATCCTCAAGTTCCTCTGGAGTCTCCAGCGAACTCTTCAAGCGTCCGACAGCCGATGCGGAGGGGTCCTGCAAGTTGATCGTAGCGCGGCGCACAGCGGGCGCCCCCTCGGAAGCGCTACTGCCCTGCGCCGCCGGATGAGCATCGCACAGCCGCACATGCAGCCGCACCACCATCTGGCTGAGGCTTTCATCGAACAAAGCAATGCAGCCGCCACGGGCCGCAAATTGCGTCATCATCTGCTGTAAGAGATGTCTGAGCAATACCAGCGGGTAAGCCTCGTCGCCTTGCGATTCCAGCTCACCCCATATCGCAGTAGGCATGCAACGCTCCTCACGTCTCCAGTCTCAAGCCAGATCGCACGCGCCGGCAACGCCTGCGAGCAGGCACGCGGCGTATGCGAACCACTGTCTCATCTTGCACGGTAGCATATCACAAGCGGCTCATCTACACAACTACCAGGCTCCAACTGCCGGGTTTTTTGAAAGCTGCCAGGCGCAGCGACAATATGCCCTATGTCTGAAAATATAGATATGTTGCGATCGCCTACACTATGGTATAATGCATTCTCTGCGGAGGTTTGCGCTACAAAACTCTAACCATATCCTTGTATTATGAAGGAGGGAACCTATGCGTTCTAGAAGTAGTGCCATACGTTCTCAGACAATGAGTACGCGCCAGACGGCAGGATTAGCTCTGCTTGTGCTTACTGCCATCATTCCCGCCTTGTTGCTTGCCGGCTTTCTTCCCAGTTTCGGCATCCTGCGTGGCAGCTTTCCTATCTGGATCATCGTTGCTCTACTTGGCGGCGCCCTGGGTGGCGGCTTGATGACGCCTAACATGAAATACTGGTATGTGGGGACAGACTCCCGCATCACAGCAACCTCCTGATGAGGAGCATAATCCGCAAAGAAGATAAGGGTCTTGTTTGACTATTCAGAAGGATGAATCACATGGAGCCTCTTCAGCGGTGCGCTGTCAGTTTCAGCGGGGGCAAAGATTCTTTTCTGGCCCTGGACCGTGCTCTCCGGCAGGGGCTCGCTGTAGACACCCTTGTCACGATGTATGACGAAGCCAGCCAGCGTGTTCGCTTCCATGGCGTGCCCATCGCGCTCATTCAAGCGCAGGCGAACGCGCTGGGCCTTACTCTACTGTCCTATCCCACCTCGCCAGACACATTTGAGGCCGTCTTCTTGCAGTCGCTGCACGATCTTCGCCAGCGGGGAAACACCACGCTGATTTTTGGAAATATTCATCTTGCCGATGTGCGGGCATGGTACGAGGAACGCACCACTGCTGCCGGGCTGATCCACGTTGAGCCGCTGTGGGGTCAGCCTCCCGCCAGGCTGGTGCGTGAATTTCTGGCTCGTGGGTACGCTGCCATTCTGACCTGTATTGAGGAGGCATCTGCGAACCCGGTCTGGCTGGGTGCGCCTCTCACTGAGGAGCTGATCCAGGCGTGTGAGCAAGCAGGGATTGATCCTTGCGGTGAACATGGCGAGTACCATACCTTTGTCTATGCCGGCCCGCTTTTTTCTTCCCCGCTAGCGTTTGACCTGGGCGAGCGGATCTCTCAGTCGGGCTTTCAACTCATTGATATCCAGCCTCAGTCCGGCATGCGCGCAGAGGATAGGCATGGATGATGTGACACAGGACGCGCAGGATTGGGAGATCGACGCGCACGGCTTCTATGTGGCCACGCGCTCATTCCTCATACGGCGCGGCTATTGTTGTGCCAACCAGTGCCGCCATTGCCCCTACATCAACTGGCGCACCTCCCCCACATGGCGCCCTCTACCGGCAGAGGCTATCCTGAGGACGACCGTCTCGCCAAAGGCGCTGGCGGGGGCTAGAAAAGCGCTTGCGCATCATGAACGGCAGGGACAGCTTGAGAGCCAGGCCGAAGAAGCGTCCCGCCAGACGATGATCACGCATTACCGGTTGCTCTTAGAGCGCTGGGAACCACAAGTAAATTGAACGAAGAGAGAAGAAAGCACATAGGCATTAAATGAGCCTTCTCTGACATAGAAGGGAGGCTGGTTGTGCTGGAGAGCGAGGCCAGGCCCGCCCTCCAGCACAACCAGCTTAACTTGCTGTCTATGAGACCAGCAAACCTGATCCCTATCCGAGGAATGGCTTCAGCAGCACCTGGATAGGCAGGCTCACCGAATATGCAATACTGTGGGTCACGACTCCGGCCAGCAGATTGCGGGTGCGCAGGAATATAATCGCGGCCCCCAGCCCGCCCACGGCATTGCCGATAATGCTGATTGCCAGTGCCGTGGGGAGATTCACCCCTCCCAAAAAGTTCCCGAGATGCAAAAGTCCAAAGATCAGCGCCGAGAGACAGATGCCCCAGGGAGTACCGAACAGGCGGCAAATGCGTGTCATAAAGATACCACGCACAAGGGTTTCCTCGGGCAGGCCGGCCGTAAAAAACGAGAGGACCGCATTCCCAAGCAGGGTTCCTGGCGCTGCCCAGCCGCCGAGAAACAGGATACCTGAAACGAGCAGGAAGACGAGCGCCAGCGCACCAGCGACCCGCCAGGAGTGGTAGCCACGCCCGAAGCCCACCTCGCGCAAGTTCGCCCCCAGCAATACGACAACGACGAGTGGGATGACTACTTCTGCCAGCAGAGCAAAAGTTACCTGGTAGACACGCAGAGGCACGCCCAATTTTAAAACGAGCGGCGTGAGCGCGAAAAATCCTATCAGCGCGACCACGACGCTCACCAGAGCAAGCACAAGTTGCAACCAGAGCTTCCAGGTAGGTGTTGGCCGGGCCTCCTCCCAGGCAGGAGCTGGCGCATGCCTGGTGAGCGGCAAGACGATGAGCAGGCTGATCACGGTAAAGGACAACTGGCTCAGAGCGAGCACAAGAAAATTGGCGTGACCTGACACGATGAGATAGATCACGGAGAGGACATAGAGTCCGGCGAAGAGCCACGCCGCCGGATGGCGCAGGGTGGTCGCGAAGAGCGAACGAGAGCCGTTCACAGGAGTCGGAGCTGCTACAGGCGCGAGTGTCTGATTGATATCTGCCATAAAAGCCTCCTGAAAAGATGGTATGATACTGGCCGCGTGATGGCTGCTTCACATGCAACATCAAGAATACTATAGCTGGAAGAGCAGGCCAGAATTGTCCCTCGTCATGGGATAAAAAGAGGGTATTTTGTTCGGGAAGCCGTCGCGTCTTCGTAGGGGCGCCGTTGGCAAGCCCGTAGTGCAACATATGACATTGGGCCACCAGGCGGGCTTGTCAACGGCG
>JALYVR010000285.1 GCA_030853145.1 Chloroflexota bacterium
CCCTCGACCCGTGTGCTTTTAACGCATGATGTCCAGGAACCGGTGCAGACAAGGGGAGGCAATGGCTCATCGCTGGTGAAAGTGGATGCCAATGGCAGCGTGAACGCGGCTGTTGTGATTGATAACACCTGGACCCTTGGCTCTCACGTCATCCAGGCCGAGGACGTGACGACGCGCTATACAGCCAGCGCGACGCTACAGATTACCGGAGCCGGTCCCAGCCGCCCACCCCATTTCCTGATCGATGGCCCCGCAATAGTTGATATGGGCACCGACTACCAGGATACTAATACTATCCAAACTCTGACCCTGCACAACACGGGGAGCGGCTCTATTTCATGGCAGGGGAGCAGCGACCAGCCATGGCTGATGCTCTCGCCACCCCAGGGCATATTCAGCGCGTACCAGACAATCTCGATCGCGGTGCAGCGCGCAAACCTCAAGCCGGGCAACTATAAAGCGATGCTGACCTTCTTCTCGCACGTAAGTCCGGCGCAGTACCTGCATGTGATCATGACGGTGCGCCCGCTACCCGCGAATGCCGGGCCTATTCTGGAGGCAACGCCGGTGGCGTCATCGTTTACCGCAACCGATGGAGGCGCTGATCCAGCCTCCCAGTCCCTGACGGTGGCCAATCCGGGCACCCGGCCGCTCAACTGGTCGTTGAAAGTAAGTATGCCGCCATCGCAGGCCACGCAGAGTTCCTATTTCAATGCCCTTGGCGCGGGCGCGAATTGGCTGAACGGGGACTGGCCCTCGGGGGTGATCGCGCCCAACTCGACGAGCGTGATCCATCTGCTTGTGCATAGCCGCTACCTGTTGCCCGGTGTCTACATGGGCACGCTGGTCTTCAGCGGCCAGCGCGGCACGCTCGATTCCGTCCAGAACGCCGTTGTCTCCCTGACCATTCAGCCGCGTTGTGGTTTGTTGACCAGCCTGGGCAACGTCTCCTTCACTACGGTTGTAGGCCAGAGCAATCCTGGCAACCAGACGGTGAACTTGACGGCTACCTCAAGCTGCCCTGGCACGATTAACTGGCAGGCGGTACCTTCTGTCAACTGGCTGAGCATCACGCCGGCCAATGGGCAATTGCGGGGGGCAGCCAGCACGATCAGCGCGGTCGGCGTGAATGCGCTTGGCCTCAGGGCAGGGATCTATAGCGGCACCATCGCCTTTGTCACGGGCCAGAACACGCAGGCCGTCACGGTACGCCTGGTAGTGCAGCCACCGCCGCCGCCAACGGCGCCGATTATGGCGGCCTCGCCGCTCAGCCTGAACTTTAACTCTACACAGGGCCAGGGCAATCCGCCGAGCCAGGATGTGACGATCACCAATACCGGTGGTGGTCCGCTCCACTGGCATACCGGAGTCACGGCCCTGTTGACAAACTGGCTGAATGTCTCACCAAGCGGGGGCAGCATCGCTCCCACAGAGACCGGGCAGCTTATGGTGAATATCAACACCAGCAACCTGACCCCTGGTACCTATCTAGGTCAGATTACGCTCTACGGAACTGACCGGCGTGGCGTGAGCGCCGCCGGCAGCCCGCAGGTGCTCTCGGTTAGCTTGCAGGTGTTGCCGCCCTGCGCGCTGACGCAGCCTTCGTTAAGCGCGCTGGCCTTTAGCGCGGTGCAGGGAGGTCCCAACCCACAAAAGCAGAGTGTCACGCTCACGGCATCTGGTACCTGCAACTGGCCCTTGCAATGGAGCACCGCGGTCTCCAGCGCCCCGGCCTGGTTAACGCTCAAGCCTACAAATGGCTCGCAGGCCATAGGTGTCGAGGTGGATACGAGCATCGCGGGTCTGTCGGCGGGAACCTACACCGCGCAGATTTCGATCTCGGCCATCGACAGTTCCGGCATCCCGGCCCAGGGAAGCCCGCAAAAGGTCTCGGTCACCCTGACGGTGCTGCCGCCATGTACGCTGCAAGTGCCCACCGCGAGCCTGGCATTTAGCACACAGCAGGGGTCAGCGGCGCCGCCCTCGCAGGGTCTCACGTTCAACGCGCCCGGCAATTGCGTGACTCCTGTGACCTGGAAGCTGACGAGCGATCAGAGCTGGCTGCTGCCTCTGGCGTCGGGTACATTTGATGGGACCGGCTCTGCCACCGCGCAGGTCAATGTCAACCCTGCCGGCCTGGCGCCCGGAACCTACAACGGGCAGATCACGGTTTCGATCAGCGATGCCAGCGGTGGCAGCGTCCAGAACAGCCCGCAAACGGTGGCGGTCAAGCTGACGGTGACAGCGACGAGCTTCGCGGTCAGCGGCACGGTAATGATCTGCGTCGGTACCGGCTGCACCCCCACGCCTCCCACGACAGCTACGCTGACATTGATGAACGGAGCCACGCAGGTCGCGATCGTGACGGCCGATGCCTCGGGCAACTACACGTTCAGCAATATCCCCCAGGGTACCTACACGCTCAATGTTAGCGCGACCGACAGCGGCGGCACTACCCATCTAGGAACCTCCTCTATCACCGTCACAGGCAATCAAATCTTCAATGTCAGCTTGACATCGTGAGGAGATAAGAAAAGGTAGGGGCCTCCCACCGCGTAGGGGCATAAGCGTGAAGGCAAGCCGTCGCCCCTACGCGGATACATTGCATTAGAGAATGGATTTTAGCCTATGGAGGGACCTATGCAGAGAGACCGAACTCTACACAAGTTAGCGCTCTTTCTCCTCCTTGCGCTCTCGCTGGTAGCCTGTGGAGGCAGTGGGGGCGCAGATGTTGCGGCAACCTCGACTCCGGCTGCGAGCACCGGTCAAGCGGGGACAGGCCCTCTACTGCCCGCTTTCGGTGGCGGTTGATCGCCAGGACGCTATCTACGTATCCGATAACGACAATAGCGTGGTTCACGAGCGCATCATCAAGCTCTCTCCCCAGGGGCAGGCGCTTGGCGAGTGGCATCCCTTTCCACCCGACCGCCTGGGAGTGCCACAAGGACCAGGGAGTATGGCTATCGATGGGCAGGGCAATATATACGCCACGGATCAGGGGAAAACGGGGCCCATGCAACTGCAAAAGTTCTCCCCCACAGGAGCGCTACTCGCCACCTGGCAGGGGACGTGCAGCGCGTAATGTGGCGGAAGGATAAGATACCTTCGAACGAAAGAGGCAAGAGAGGTAGGGGCGCGGTTGACAAGCCCCTACCTTTTACATACTATATGAACCGTGAAAAGCGTTACTGGTACTGCACCAGGCGGGACCGCGTCTCTTCGAGTTCCGCCAGGGTGGCTTGCAGTTCTGCCTGCATCTCTTGTAGTTGCTGCCTGGCAGTCTCAAGTTCTTTGGTGGCCTGCAAATGGGCCTCGCGCTCTTTCTCAGCTTGTAGCTGCATCCTGGCGTCCTGGAGCTGCTGTTGGATCGCCTGGAGCTGCTCCCTGAGCTGCGCCAGTTCGTCTACAGGCGAGGTAGAGACAGCGCTAGCTTGAGACATTGGCACGCCAGCTTCTGGCTGAGTGATATCCACGTTTGTCAATGCATCTGCCTCGTATTCAGGAGCGGTGATATCTGTCTGGGTTGCCTGATCTGCTGTGGCATAATCAGGAGTAACCACGCTTGCTTGAGATGGCTGATCTGCGGTATCAGCTTCTGAAGGGCTTGCATCTGATTGGGCAGACCAGTAGTTGTCCTCGGGTTCAGGGATAACCACAACTATATCCGCTGACGCCGCTGGCGATTCTATATCATTGCCAGTTCCAACCGGCAGCGCATCCTGAGATTCGCTATCTTGTTCAACGATAACCGCATCCACTGGAGGCGCCTGGTACTCGGCCTCCTGTTCAGGAGCAACTGTGTCCGTTTGAGATGCCTGATCCTCGGTAGCGTCTTCAACGATAACCGCGTCCACTGGAGTCGCCTGGTACTCGGCATCTTGTTGAGGAGCAAGCGCGTCTGCTTGGGGCGTCTGATCCTCTTCAACACCAACCGCGTCTGCTTGGAGCGTTTGGTCCTCTGTAGTATCATCAATACTGCCCGCATCTGCTTGAGCCGTCTGATCTTCTGTAGTGTCATCAACACCAACCGCGTCTGCTTGAGCCGTCTGATCTTCTGTAATGTCATCAGCAGTAGTCGTGTCTGCTTGAGAGACCTGGTAATCTACTTCGTGTTGAGGAGCAAGCACATCGGGTTGAGTCGTCTGATCCCCTGTAGCATAGTCAGCAGCCGGCGTATCTGTTAGAGGCGCCTGGTAGTCGGCCTCCTGTTCGGGAGCAACGGCATCTGCCTGGGCCTTCTGGTAATTCGCATTATAATCAGGAGTATCTATGCTTGCTAGAGGGATGCGCTTTGCAGTTTCGTCTTCAGGACTGACCTGGTCTTCCTGGGTGGTATATGTTCCTGCATCATACCCTGATGTAACAGGTTGTGCGGTTTGATAGGCTGTGTCGGGTTCAGAGATGCCTGTATCTTGCTGGTGATTCTCAAAAGGCTGTTCATCAGCAGTTTGGGATTGAGGATATGCCTGCCAACTTTGCGCGCTGTCCTGCACCTGTGGAGCCGCATAGCTCTCTGATTGCGTAGTGCTTGAGGACTGTTGCACATCATTTGTTGTCTGGCTGATCGCACCCTGAGAGTTGTAGGCTCCATACCGCTGCAGAACACTCAATGCCTCCTGCTCGCGACCGGGGGCCTGCACGGCCAGGATCACATTGCCATTGCTGTACGCGTTAGTATAGTAGCGAGCTTCGTGGTCCGCCAGGCCCATGTTGGTAAGATCGTTGGCAAGGTTGCTTCCTTCGGTGGTCGTGCCTGTGAACAAGCTCTTGAGTTCATCAAAAAACCCTCCAGAGGTACCGGGGACCGAATAGCGGATCTGCTCATGGGCAAATCCAGCGTTGTACAAGGCTCCTACAGCCTGTTCAGCCATTGCCTGGTCTGTGAAAATGCCTACGACGGGGGAAGAGGGTGTTACTGACATGCGCGTGCTCCTTCCTAGTAAAAATACGTATGCTATCAAGTGGCTTGAATTTATATGTATCTATATTTTTCACGTGATTGGCCGCCAGAAAGAGTACAAAGGCTCAGCACTGTTCGCGTGATTGGTTGCCGGAAAGAATACAAAGACTCACAATTGCTGGCTATCGAGCCAGATAGTGACGGGACCGTCGTTCAGCAGCTCGACGGCCATATGCGCGCCGAAGACGCCGCCAGCTACAGTGAGACCGTAGCCGGCAATGGTCGCCTGGAAGCGCTGCACCAGCGGCTCGGCCAGCGCAGGGGGAGCGGCTTCGATGAAGCTGGGACGGCGGCCTCTGCTCATGTTGGCGTACAGCGTGAATTGCGAGACGACCAGCGCCTGCCCGCCGATATCGAGCAGCGAGCGGTTCATCTTGCCCTCGTCGTCGCCAAAGATGCGCAGGTTGACGATCTTATCAACCAGCAGCTTCACCTGGCCCTCGCCATCACCTTGCCCTACGCCAAGAAGGATCAGCAGCCCCAGCCCGATCTGGCCGACGGTCTGCTCGTCGATGGTGACGCTGGCATGGCTGACACGTTGTAATAATGCTCTCATCGTCTCATTCCAGAAATTTTTGTTTCTTCTCTTCATAAATTACGTATGAAATAAGCTAGTGCTCTGACCGCCCCATCCGTTGCGTAGGGCGTGCTGAGTTCCGCTGGCGTCTCTTCAGTGGGCGCGGTTGAAGTGCTGGAAGAGACAACGCGGCTGTTCTGGCGCCTGGACCCAGCACGCTGCCCGCGCCCCAGGTGACGGCGTTAAAGCCCATGGCTTGCCCACGCTGCTCCGCCGGGAAGGCTTCGGTGATAATTGCCATAGAATTAGCAGTGAGCATCGCGCCGCCTACCTCTTGCACCACGCGTGCCGCAATCAGAAAGTTGTCACTGGGCGCAGCTCCGCAGAGCAGCGAGCCGATCGTGGTCACTGAGAGCGCAATCCACTTATAGGCCGGTTTCTTCATGTAAACGCCTTTCATCAAATTTCCGCCCGAGGTATCCCTGTCCTGACTTATCTAAAGTGCGATGATAATCTCCTAGCGTATATTACACACTTTCTATCCTCCTTTCAATTTCAAGCTTTCCCCAGCGAATCAAGAATGCTTTTAGGACTATCAGTCGCACAAAATAGTGCTTGTGGGCATTTTTATGGTATACTTGCAGAAGACTGTATAGTGCATTGTTGCTCAGAATAGACGGCTATTGAAAGCGGCGCGATACAGGATAGTTTAGGGGGATAGAAGCCCCCAGAGTTGAGAACACAGATGTCAATGAACGACCAGGTCCTGACTTGTCGCGATTGCAATCAGGAATTCACCTTCACTACAGGTGAGCAAGAATTTTACGCGAGCCGGGGCCTGACCAATGCACCCAGCCGCTGTCCCGATTGCCGGGCCGCCCGCAAGCGCTCCGGGGGACAGGGGAACTATGGTGGCGGCGGCGGCGGCGGTGGTGGCGGTGGTGGTGGTTACCGCGACCGAGAGCGCGAGCCGCGCCAGATGTATTCGGCTACCTGCGCGAACTGTGGCAACGAGGCCCTCGTCCCCTTCCAGCCACGTGACGACCGGCCAGTGTACTGCCGCGAGTGCTATTCCCAGGGCGTAGGTCTGTCATACGTGGGGCGTCAGGTGTGGTAGTGTTTGAGCAGGTTTCTTCC
>JALYVR010000010.1 GCA_030853145.1 Chloroflexota bacterium
GTATCACGATTACCCTTGTCGAGTGGGCTTGTCAACCGCACCCCTCCCCTCCCCGGCTCATCTGGTCACCGGGTCCAGAGTAAGAATCCTGGGATTTACAAGGCAGAGGCTCACTTCAGCGTGCCTGATAGTTCTCTCTCCCTGGCTTCATCCCTGGCCATTGGTTGTACGAAGGCGGCCGGGCAACATCATGCCAACGATGGCTCCTAGGAGGGAGAGGGCAGCGGAAACTCCCATCGCCAGGGCGAAACCGTTGCTGAATGCCTGAGCGGAGCCGAAGTTTCCGACCCCAGCGAACACCGCCGCGAGGATCGCGACCCCAAACGCTCCACCAAGCTGGCGCAGCATGTTGAATGTGCCGGATGCCTTGCCAATCTCGTTAGCCACGACCGCGCTGATGGCAGCGTTCTTTACTGCCCTTCAGTTGCTTCCACCGCGCCAACGGGCAATCTTGATTCTTTCGGATGTGCTCGACTGGCGTGCGAGCGAGATCGCACAGTTGCTTGAGATCTCGGTATCAGCGGTAAACAGTGCCTTGCACCGTGCTCGGGTGATGCTTGAAAAGAACTATCATACCGATAAACGAGAGACGACGCAGATTGATCGTGTTGATGCCGAGACGAACACACTGCTCTCTCGCTATGTACATGCATGGGAGACGGATGATGTCGCTGGACTCGTGGCGCTCCTGAAAGAAGATGCCATTTTGAGTATGCCACCGGTTCCTTCGTGGTATCGGGGGCGAGAAGCAATTTACGCCATTCTCCTTGCGAGATTTGGAATGCAGAACCAGTGGCGTTTGTATCCCACGCGCGCCAATGCTCAACTAGCATTTGTCTTGTATCGAGCTGACGAAGCGCAGAGCACCTATAGAGCTTTCGGCGTGCAAGTCATTACCCTTGATGGTTCGCGACATCCCAGGCAGATCGCCGCGGTGACGCTCTTCCATAGCCCATTGCTCGTCACCTCTTTCGGATTTCCGCTGCAACTGCCTTAATACATTCTGCTCAGACTTTCTTCACTTCATTGTTGTGAGCATCTGTGCAATGCGGGCTTATTCTGTCCACATAAGGCGGCGGTATATTGAACATAGAACTATAATAGAACTACCCTTCCTGGGGTTCGATATGCAGGATCTTCAGCGAGATGTCCTGCGTGCTCTCGCCTTCGTTGGGTTTCCAGGCGGGTTCCAGGCGGAAGATGATCGTGACGCGCGCGATGCCAGTGAGCGCGGGCAATTGCGAGCGGCCGCGCACAAGCACACCGGTCACCTGCGTCGCGCCGATGCTCAGGCGCATACGCAGGTTACGACCATCGGCGCCGCTTGGCCAGCAGTTGACGAGCCGTACACCTTCGGCCTTGAAGACAGGCTCAGGGTTGGCGGCCCCGAATGGGCCGAGCTGGCGTATCTTGCTGTAGGTGCTGTACTTGAAAAGATCTGGCCTGGTGAAGACGAGATCAACCATGTGCTGACTCGGCGGCGCGCTCTCCGGCTCCGTTAGCAGTCCCGCGAGGTCAGGCTCCCCCGGTTCTACCACGATGGCGGCGGCCACCCGGCTCCAGCTCAGCAGGTGCTGGCGCAGGTCCTCGATGCGGTCGTTGGCGATGGTGAAGCCCGCGGCCTGCGCGTGACCGCCGTAGCGCACCAGCAGGGGAGCGCAATCGCGCAGCGCGTGGATGATGTTGAAGCCGTCGCGACTGCGCGCCGAGCCGCGGCTGAATTCGGCGCCCCTGCTCAGCACCAGCACCGGGCGGTTAAGCTCTTCGGCGAGCTTGCCCGCGACCAGGCCGATGATGCCTTCGGGCCAGTTTTCGCCACTCACCAGCACTATCAGGTCGTTGGGCCGTTGCTCGGCCTCCTCGCGTACCTTGCTCATCAACTCTTCTGTCTGGACCTGGCGCGCCTGGTTAAGCTGCTCCAACCTGGCGGCGTAGTCATTAGCCTCGCGACGATCATCGGTGGCGAGCAGTTCAAAGGCGATGCTGGCATGCTCCATGCGCCCGGCGGCGTTGATGCGCGGGGCCAGCGCATAGGCGATATCGCGCTCACGCAGGCGCCCCAGTTGCAGACCAGCATTGCGAATCAGCGCCTGCAAGCCAGGTTTCCGAGTGCGATTCAGGCGCTCCATGCCCAGGCGCACCAGTGTGTGGTTCTCGCCCAGTAGAGACGCGACATCGGCCACGGTCCCGACCGCCACAAGGTCAAGCAGTTCCTGCTCCTGTTCCAACGGTCGTTTGTAGGCGCGATACAGGGCCTGAGCCAGTTTGAACGCGATCCCCACGCCGCAGAGGTAGCGCTCGCCATAGGCACAGTCAGGCCGCCAGGGATTAATCATGGCGTAGGCGGCGGGTCGTTCCTGGGGAGGCTGGTGGTGATCGGTAATGATGATATCGATGCCCAGCGCTTCTCTGGCATAGTGGACCTGCGCAACGTCGGAGCTGGCGCAGTCGGTGGTGATGATAAGGGAGGTGCCGCGCGCTTTGAGGCTGTCCAGGGCGCCCTTGTTCAGGCCGCAGCCTTCATCCAGGCGGCTGGGGATGTAGTAATCGAGGGGCGCGTCAGGTTGCTTAAGCGCGCGCAGGGCGCGCGTCAGGAGCACTGAGGAGGTGACGCCATCGGCATCGTAGTCGCCGTAGACTGTGATGTGTTCCCGATTGTCGAGTGCCTGCTGGATGCGCTGGCAGGCGCGCGGCATATCGATCAGCGTGAGCGGGTCAGGGGTCTGGTCGTAGCGCGCGTCAAGGAAGTGACGCATAGCCTCCAGCGTCTTGATGCCACGATTGGAGAGCAACTGGGCATGCAGCGCGTCGATGCCTGCCTGCTTCATGGTCTGAAACTGGCTGGGGGTCAATATTTCATACACGCGCCACGGTGAAAGAGCTGATTGCGCCACAAGCGTATCCTTTTTAGCAGGACGCGATCAAGCGCGCCCTTACGGTAACATCCGTAAAAACACTTCGTTACCCAGCAGGCGGCCTCGTTTGCTGAGACGCACCCATTCGTCCTGCCGCTCGATCAGGCCGGCCTGCTCAACCAGGCGCAGGCGGTCGCCGACAAAGCGTGCGAACGGCTCGTCAAAGCGCTGTTCAAAGGTGGGCAGGTGCAGGCCGGCGGCGGTCCGAAATGCCAGGAAGGCCGTCTCGGACATCTGTTGCGCGCGATCTATGGTCTCGCTTTCCGTCTCTGGCCGTTGTCCGGCCTTGAGCGACTGGATGTACGCTAGCGGCGCCAGCACATTGGAGAAACGCCTGCCATGAAAGAATGAATGCGCACCTGCTCCTAGTCCAAGATAGGGCAGGTTACGCCAGTAGGTCAGGTTGTGCCGGGATTGATGTCCGGGAAGGGCCCAGTTCGAAATTTCGTAGTTCTCGTAGCCGGCCTCCCGCAGGAGTTCATCGGCGTACTCGTACATATCGGCACACAGGTCCTCGTCGCCGGGAGTAATGCGCCCCTCTTGAGCCCAGTCGTAGAATGCCGTGCCCTCCTCAATGATGAGCGAGTAGAGCGAGAGGTGCTCTGGACGCAGGGCCAGTGCCTGATCGAGGGTCTCGCGCCAGTGCTGCATCGTCTGCTCGGGCAGGCCAAACATGAAATCGAGATTGATCGAGGTGAACCCAGCCGCACGCGCATATTGCACCGCCTGGGTGATCTCCAGTGGCGAGTGGATGCGCCCCAGCGCTGTGAGCAGCCCGGCGTCGAAACTCTGCGCCCCCATGCTCAGACGATTCACGCCGGCGGCGCGCAATCCCAGCAGATGTTCCTGGTTGAGCGTACCCGGATTGGCCTCCAGGGTAATCTCGGCGCCTGCATCAATAGCGAAAGCAGCGCGGCAGGCGTCGAGCAAGCGCGTGATCTGCGGCACGTTGAGCAGGCTGGGTGTGGCGCCGCCGAAGAAGATGGTACGCGAGCGTCGCGCGCCGCCGTCGGCTCGTTGTGCCAGTTCGCCGGCGAGCGCGATCTCAGCTAGCAAAGCCCTGACATATGGTTCGCGCAGGGGAAGCATGCCGGCGTACGTGTTGAAATCGCAGTAGTGGCAACGCGTGTGGCAGAAGGGAACGTGCAGGTACAGAGAGACAGTCTCCAGCAACTGCTGGAGCGGTTCGTTATCTACCTGAGTTGTGTCGGGTGCAAGACTAGTCATTCGTGTACCTGGTATATCTATGTAGGGCGTGGCTTGCCTCGCCGGACCCGGCATGAGGAGCGCCAGAACGGCGCTCCTCCATATCACCGGCTATTTGCCTGGTTTATTCACGACGGCAAGAAAACCACGAAGTCTTTAGCTTCGGGGATGAATTGCCGCATCTCACCCCTGGCTTTCAATAGTTGCAGTGGCCTGATGCGTCAGCCACCGGTGTCCTCGCCGCTCGAACGGCGTTCCCATTTCTGGAAACAAGTCTGGTGAACTCAGGCTTCTCACGAAGCCCTTGAGTCTTTAGCTCAAGGGTAGTTCACTGTCCGGGAGCACCACCGGGGGCGCCAGGGGCGCCACCCGGAGCGCCAGGGACGCCACCGGGAACGCTGGGAGTACCCCCCGGAGCCGCCTGTGGGAGTTCGGTTGGCACATTCATAGGATCGAGCAGCATAGTCTGGTCGACTGAGGTGACATTTACCCCTGGCAGTGCGCTCTGCTCAAGGAGCCAACTACTCAGCGCATTATCCTTCAGCGATTTCAGGGTATCCTTATCCACCGCTCGCGAGGGGTCGATCTGCAAGATCTGCAAGATGCGATAGGTGCCATTTTCGTTGAGCACGGGGCTGATCTCGTCCAATGTGCGCCTGGGATTAAAGAGCCAATTATCCACCGTGCCGGTTTGCTCCGACTGGGCATATTGACCCTGAACCAGCCAGTCCAGGTAGCCACCCTTCGTGTTGGTGCTGTTATCATGGGATTTCTGCGCGGCAAGTTTCCCGAAGTCGCCGCCCTTCTTGAGTTGTGCGAGTACTTTCTGTGCATCGGCCGGAGTCGTAATCGTCATGCTGCGCGCGAGCACCTGGTAGGTGGGCGATACGATCTTTGCTGCCAGGTAGTTCTGGATGTTATCCCGGCGTACCTTCAGCGTCAGCACAGTTTGTACGTCATCATCAGACATGCCTTCAGCGTTCAGGAACTGGCTATAGCTCCGGGCGTTCGGCCCGCTTTTTGGCAGGCTGGCCTTGAAGTCGTTCAGCGCTCTGGCGACCTGGCTGGCGGTTGGTGTGATCTTTGCCTGCACCGAGGATGGCTGGTTGAGGAGCCATTCGCGGATGAGTTCGTCGTCCTGTAGCCAGGTGACGCTCTCATTGCCAAGCGGGGAGGCCACAAAGAGTTGCTGCTCAAATGGAATCGTGTTCTGCACCAGGTTGCTGACCTGCGCGCTGAGATTGGTGTGCAGGTTGATGGCGGTGGTGAGCTGCTTTTTCGCATCAGCGAGTTGCTTGTTCAGCGTGTCGCGTTGGGTGCTGTGGCCAGCCGGCAGCTTGTTGATCTGGGTGTTCAAATTGTCAACGGTCGTAGTATCGGTGTTCGCGGCCTTCTGTGAGTCTGAGACCTGTTGTTGCAGTTTATCGCGCTGGGCGAAGAGGCCATTGGGGCCGTAGAGCTTGTTGAGTTCAAGCTGCGTTTTGAGCGCGAGTAGCTTGTGATATTGTGATTGTGGGATGGCATGGCCATTGACTGATGTGATCGGTGATCCTGGCACGAGGATGTTGATATTAATCCAGAAGCCGACGATCACCACGACAATAAGCAGCATGAACAGGATCGTCATGACCCAGGTGCTGCGGCGCCTGAGGCGCACTTTTTCGTTGTGTGAGAGGTGACCGCCCCAGCCAAAAATAAGGGGCTTCCCATCGCGTCGCGCCTCTACGTGCGCCGTTTGCCGGGTATAAGGCCTGCCTTTGTTTGATTTTGTTGCGCGCGCCGGTCGTTTGCGATCAGGCTGTCGCACTGTCTGGCTGCTCATAATAGTGATAACTCCCCTGCTGCTGTAAGCGATAGCCGGTCAGTGTTACTATAACACACATGAACAAGCACGGCAAAGATAAAAGTCCCCAGCAAAGCTTTGCGAAAGTTGTTCGCCTTTCGTAGTGCTCTGTCAAAGTTCATTGCATGGGTATCAGGGCGCTTCTCCCTCCCGCGTAGGGATCCGGCTTGCCGCATCCGTGTGGCAGGCCCTGGGGCCTGAGAGGCCTCTCCCGCCCTCGCAAGCGAGGCCGCCCCCACGGATGCGGCAAGCCGCATCCGTGTGACAGGCCACTCAGGTCTATGGACAGGTCCGACAGGTCATTTCAATATTGACTTTCATATGAAAACCTCTTATACTCTGCCCAGGCAACACAAAAGCCTCATGAAAGGTGAATGTTTTATGCAAGTACCCACACCCATTGTTTGTTGCGCGGCGAACTGCGGATAAACAACGTGCTTTGTAACTTGAGGGCCGAAAATAGACACTGACAGAGATATGAGCCTGTTACTCATGTGCAGGTTGTATTCTAGCGTGTCTCAGGTCTCAAGTGGCAAGTAGCTCAGTGCTATGGGTCAGGTGGGTGTCTTTTTTCACCTTTGTTGCCTTGTCTCCCTCACCTCTGGCTTCTTTCTAGATGCAGTTCTCCCGCGCCCCATTACCCCCGCATTCCCTTTGCATATCAGTCTGTCTTGCTGTCTCATGCAAGACGAACGGAGCTATCCCCTCAAGGGTAGCGCCTCCAAGCTAGTTGCTAGAAAGAGCCTGGTTTATGTGTAAACAGTCATATTCGACAACCACAATGGATCTTGTCCTTTTCTTCTGCGCGACCTATGGTGTCGCGCCTCCGATGTCTCGCGTGATGTACACCCTATCGAAGCGAAAGAAGAGATCCACCATTGGGAAAAACATATCGGAGAGTTCCGCGTTCGAGTGAAGAGGATGATGCTCGACAGCGTTTTGTGCGCAAGCAACGTGCCTCCAGCGAAGAGGTGTTCAAGTGCAGGCACTGTCATCGTTTTGTCTGCCCACCTGCTTCTGGCTCGCATCATCGAAATCACTGTCCTTTTTGCCTTTTCTCGCGTCATGTCGATGATCAGCGACCGGGTGATCGCATGAGCGCCTGTGGGAGCAGCATGGAACCCATCGGCAGCTTCCAGCGCCGTAAGGGCGAGCATGTCCTCGTCCATCGCTGCCTCGATTGCGGATTAGAACGCTTCAACCGCATTGCAGCGGATGATGATTTCGACCTTGTGCTTGCGTTGCCAGCGCTCCCCCCACTGACAAGCAGCGGGATGAAGGCTCAACGCCTGGAAGAGGAACGTAGTGAGGATTCCGACAAGCACCACGTAGCCTGAGCACACGAGAAGAATGTAAAACCGAAGGGCGCAGGGAAGCTGACGCCCTTCGGTTGGCCCGGCCAGGATGCACACATTTGGTTGATACTAGTGGACTGACCACCTTCATCTGACAGGTGAAACGCCCTCCTCCGCGGACGGGGGAAGCACCTGCTCCCTGTCACATGAAGGCGGTCAGTCCACTAGTATCAATGTGAAGCATATTGCAATCGCGGTAGCAGCAATGCCTCCATCGCAAGCATCTTCTTCGTTGCGCCAAGGCGCTCGTAAAGATCGGTCGCCTGTAGCGCCATCTCTTGCGCAAGCTGCACGTGGCCTGTCCCGACATACACCTGGGCCAGAGCATACGCGTTATTGGCCATCAGCTCACGCTCGCGCCACGACGTGGCCATCTCCAGGCTTTGCCTGAGAAATGGCTCGGCCGCGTGCATGTTCTTCTGCTGAATCAATGTCGCCCCGCGCAGGTACTTGTTCCACGCCAGGCAGCGCAACCAGCCGGTCTCTTTACACCAGCTTTCTCCTTGATCGAGCAACTCAAGTGCTCTCTCAAATTGCCGCTTGCGAGAAGCACACTCGGAGAGTCGATAGACAGCCAGGGCCTTCAACTTCACATAATTGGTGTCCTGGCCTATCTTCAGCATGATCTCGGCCAGATGTTCCCCCTCCTGTACACGGCCTTGATGGGCCAGAATATCGGCATGTGTATGATAGACACGCGCCAGTTCTCGTTGATCGTCGTGTGCGCGCGCAATCTCCTCGGCTCTCTGAAGACCCCGGCTCCACGCCTCTTTGTATTCCCCCTGGACCCAGAAGGTGAGCGCGAACCGGCGGAGAAATTGCCCTTCGCGCCGTTCATCTCCTAGAGCCTGCGCCGCCTTTATGGCCGCCTCCAGAATCTCCCGCGCCTCTCCTAACAAACCAACAAGATACGGATAGAACCAGGCGCCCTCGGCCAGGCGCAGCAGAGGCTCCCAGCAGCTATGAGTATGGTACCAGCGAATAGCGCTCAAGAGCGTCGCGTATTCCGCTGAGAATGTCTGCACCCGGTCAATATGGAGATCAAGCCTGTTGCCGTACTGTCGTGTGAATTGCAAGAGCCACTGGAGCCAGGCGCCAGTCAGGGCAGCGCCGTTCTCCGCCCGCGCCAGTTCGGAGCCCATATAGCCCTGAACCATAGGGAGCATGCGCAGGCGATCATCCTGCGCGCGATTGAGCAGCGACAGACGCTGCAAGAACGTCAGGCCATCATCACGCTCGTAAGGTGCGAGCTGGGTGACCACCCCCAGAGCCTCGCGCGCTACCCCGGCCTCCTGATCGAAGAGCGAGCAGGCCAGCAGCAGGTTCCAGGTGTGAGGATCATACTTGCGGGCCATGGCCACCTGCCCCTGAACGCAGTACACAGGCAGATCGCCAGAGGCATTGCCCAGCCAGCGCAGCACCTGCTCAAACGTCTCTTCACTGGCCAGGCGGGCGACACTGAGCTTCACTGGCAGCGGCAGTCCGCCTGTACAGCGGAACAAGAGCTGCTGCTGCTCTAGCGAGAGTTTCACATCCCGCACTCTGGCCTCCTCGCTGATCAGCGTCTGCGTTTCTTCTTCGGAGAGTCCCGTTAACTTCAGATGATCCGCCACCTCCAGCCATTCTCGCGAGGTCACGATGCACTTCGTGGGCGCCGGCAATATGCGCAGAAAGGTTTTCACGCGCTCATCTGTGATAGTCTCCAGGCTATCGACAATGATCAGCGTGCGCTGCGCGCGCAGCACCTTCTCCACGAGATGATGCTGGTCATCAAAGGCGGCCCGCGTGATATCCTCCCGCGCCAATGTCTGGGCGATGGTGCGATACATATCTTCGAGTGTGCGAAATCTCAAGGTAGCGAGCGACGATTTCTCGCGTCCCTGAATCGTGAGCACCTCTTCCTGCGCCGAGATCCAGATGATCGCCTCAAAGCGCTCCTCTGCCAGCAACCTATCATAATGCTGGCGGTACTCGTGAGCAATTGCCAGAGCCAGGGCGCTTTTGCCTATACCACCAAGCCCGGTGATCACCATCGCCCGCGCCTGCTGATCCGCCGCGAGGCGCTGGTGTAGCCAGGCAAGTTCTTCCTGGCGGCCGATAAAGCGCGTATAATCAGGCTGGGGCAGATTATGAAAAGGCGCGGGTGTGCGTGTGGAAGCGATCTCTACCGCCAGTCGATGCTGGGGGATATCAACACTCAACTCAGCTTGCTGCAACGTGGTGTCATCCAGTTTCGCGAGTATCTGAAACGCGAAAGCGCTGGCATGGCGCGCGGCCACCTCTTGAAAATTGGCGGCATCCGCCTCGCTCTTGTTATCGATGAGATCAGAAATGCCACGAATGATCAGCGCCTCTACCTGGTGATTGGCATGGACCGCCAGCAGAAAGCCAATGCTCTCCATCTCGACCGCCAGCACATCGGTGTAGCTGGCCTTTAAAGAGCGCACAATGGCGGCATTGGTATCCGCCATGACTTTTTCACCTGCCGCAATGGGCGCCACAAATACACGCGGCGGCAGAGGCGGAGCTTCCTTGAGTCGCTGGAGCCAATCCTGCTTTCTGGCCTCGGCCCGCGCTCGCTGTTCCATGCGGTACGTCGATTGGCCGATATGGGGGCGCGTCTGAAAGATCTTCTTCACTTTCCCAGATTCATAGCCGTAGACTTTCGTCGCCGCCACGATGTCGCCCAGTTGCACGTCCCTCAGACCTCCCGCTATGCCTACAAAGAGCACCAGCACCGGCTTAAAATAACTGATCGCCCGCTCAACCTCGAAGGCGGCGAAAATATTGCCGGCGCCAATCTCGACTATCCCAACATCCCATATGTAGCTCTCACCGCCAAATTGGCCTCGCTCATAAACTGTTCCCAGAGGATGAATTTCTTCGCACAGATCAACCAGGTGCGTACGAACCGCCTGATACTCGACTTGCAGGGCTGTGAGTATGACCACGCAGCGCCCATGTACACGGCTGTGTGACATCTTCTTCTCCTTCTCTAAAAACAAGAAGAGGCATTGCTTACACCGTAGACCGTGTGGGCGCCTCTGGGTCCAATTTATGAGATGAGATGAATTGTAAAAGGCACAATCTTTACTTGCGCACCTTTTAATAGTACTTAATCAACTCAGATTTTGTCAAGCTTTCTCAATGCCAAAAATGAGAAAATACGATGTGAGTTATAAATTCTAATATTGCTCTTGATTTTTAGAAAAAAACTCTTATAATTAGTAAAAAGCGCGTCAGCCATCAGAGTTTTTATCAGGAATATGTGAGCAGCGCCTGAGATATAGCGAGGAAAACTTAGCTTACTGACGGCAAAGTCAGTATCGCTGCTATGGTAATATAGGCATAAGGTCTGGAAAGCTGGCACGCGTCGATCACACTGGAGGATAGATGGACAATCAGAGCTTTTCCTCGCTCGAGGAATATCTTCAAAACGGGGAGAGTCAACAACGTATCCTACAGAAGATGCAGCGGAGCCGCCTGGAGGCTACGGTCACAACCAGCCATGCCGCGCAACTCTTCGGTTTTACGGAGAACCAGCTCAGAGATTGGGAAACGCGCGGCTTGCTGAGTCCCTCCCGCTCTATGCGCGAAGGCAAACCCGGCCATCGACGCTATACGATCACCGAACTCGACAAGCTCGCCATTATCAGTGACCTGCTGAGCAACGGCTACTCTATAGGAGAGATCTCCGCGCATATCGATGCCATCTGGCGTTCCGGCGCTCAAGCATATGCGCAGCAACGTTCCACCAACACCGTGCGCGAGAGCGCCGTCGCAGCGCACGATGAGTATGCCGCGCAGCCAGAGCCGGGCATTGATGACCGCGCTGAAAGCCAGTATAAACAACTTTTCTGGCGCTTCTTTGTCTCCCAGGTCCTACGTATAGCGCTCCTGATTCTGAGCGAACAGGCTCCCCCGAATAGAAATGTGGGGCTGGTCCTCCCCCTACACAAAAAGGATAGCGCTGCCCCGCTGACCACTGAAACGCTGCCCCAGGTTGGCGAGTCCATAGTTGGCTGGCTGGGGAGGAGTCGCAGCGCGTATACATTTCTCACCAGGGTGCCTTCGCTCGGCTCCCCGAACTACTATGAGGTGCTGGCTTTACAGGAAATGCAGGAGAACAGACCAGAGGGTGCGCCTCCCAAAGACAGGACGCTCATTATTATAGACAAGCGCGATATCACGCTCACGCTCAACGCAGACGTTGTACAGACGCTACGACGTTTGCTGGCGCTCATCTATGACAGCCAGCACGAATGGTACCCTACGTATGAGGTGGGTCCTCGCGATTGGGTGCAATCGGTCGCCGACTTCAGCAGCGGGACCAGTCGCACCGACCCTATCCTCCCCGAACTGGCGAATAGCATTATTCGCCTGGGTGGTCAGACCGATGCAGGCAAGGATCGCTGGCGCTTCTGTTGTGTCATGCTTCCCACGATGACGCACCTGCCCCTGCAACAGAGAAGCCTCGTCGTACGCGCCCAGAGCAGGAATTCTCCCCATAAGGTCGGGGAAACCAGCGTTTCTCCCGGTGATCCCTTCTTGAGTCTCAGTATTCGCGCATTTCAGAGCGGTCAGAGCGTCTACCTGCACCATGTCTCGGCGAAAAACGCCACGATCGGAGACCGGGAGGCCGAAGAACCGCTTGGCTCTGCCCTCGCTATGCCGGTTGGCGCGGAACGTGGCCAACCGGTCGCGGTGCTCTACATTGGCGCTGATGAAGCGGATGCCTTCAACGTAGAAGATGAACGCGTTCTAAGAAACATCGGTCGCATTATAGAAGAAATCCTGCTCACCTATCAGACGCGCATGCGCGTTGGTGAGCGCCTGGAGAGCCTGATCAGGCATCCGAACATTGGCGATGCGTTCTTCGCGGACTTTGCCTCAGAAAACGATTTTCGCAATACCCTCGAAGAGGTGCTTCTCGAAGTGAAGGCGCGACCCTGCGTAGAGAGCACAAGAGCAGGCCGGCAACCTGGCTCATTGGGCGAACTGAGTGACCGGGACAATGGCGATGAGGAGACCGAGGCCCTCTCTTTTGTGGCGCTCGATATAGATCACCAGGAGCACCTGGCTATCCGCTATGGGGATCACATCACGAGGAACCTCTACCGGGCTATCAGCCAGAGAGCGTTGGCGCAACTCACGGCCTTTACGGGCACTGACTACAAGCTCTACCGCATTTTAGGCGGCAGATTGTATATTCTGCTCAAGAATACTTCCTTAAAGCAGGCCCAGGCGCTGGCCAGAAAACTATCCCAGGACCTGCGAGGCCAGTACCTCGTAGATCCTCTCCTCACCTCTCCCGGACAACCGATCTTACCGGCGAGCACGCTTACTATCCCGGATATTACCGTGCATATAGGGGTGGTTTCTTATTTACATAGAAAACTCTTCGAGCTGTTCCAGCAAGAGCAGTATAAAGGAGCCGGCGCGGAAGTCGAGGTCGGTGCAGAGATCGTCTATGCGCTCAACGTCGCATTGAGCATGGGGACGCTCGGAACCGGGCTTATCATAAGCTGGGATCGCAAAGAGAACAAGTTTCAGGCCATATAGGGTGCTATATCTTAACCATCTCACCTAGCGCACATAATACAAAATGCGCCCGCAATTGCTACATGTCTGCAACTCCTGGCCGACGCGTAGATGTTGCAGTTCGCTGGGCGTGAGCTGCATGCGGCACCACTGGCACAGGTTTTGTTCCACTTTGGAGATGGCGCGACCCTGCTTGACACGGCGTAAGGCGTCGTAGCGCTTCAGCAGGCTGGCATCCACTGTCTCAGCCTGCTTCGTTCTTTTCGCCTGGACTTCCTGGCCGCGCGCCTCCAGTTGATCGCGGCGCGTAAGCTGGACGGCGCTCTCCCGCGTCCAGTCCTCCTCCGCCTGGCGCAAGGCCTCCTCTTTACGCTGCACCATCTCCTGGAGCGAGTCGGCGGCATCCATGATCTCCAGCGCCATCTCCTCCTGGCGACTCTGCTGGGCGCGCAGGTGCTGTACCTCCTGTTGCAGCGCATAGATCTCTTTGGGATTAGTTCCCGTCCCACTATACAGACGCTGCTCCTGCGTTGCGAGGCGGAGGTTCAGATCCTCCAGCGCCCATTCCGCCTCTTGCTGCGCCTGGAGGCCAGAGCGCAGTTGTTGCTGGGCTATCGTGTGCTCCTTGCGGAGCTTCTGCAGCGCGTTATCTCCCTGAAGCGAGGTGGTCAGGGTCTGTTGTTCAGACGCGAGGCGCTCCAATTCGAGGTCAAGCTGCTGCAATTGAAAAAGGGTGGCCGCGATCTGCGTCGTGCTCATCGGCAGATGTGTCTCCTTTCCGAGCTGACGACCGTGCATTCATGGGCTAACCCCTATTTTACCTCTTCAAGGGTCCATACAGCAAGGGAGGCTTATCGCACCTCCGATTCGCGTAGACTACGCGGGCGAGGCAAGCCATCGCCCCTACGCGGACTGGCACACTTTTGATGTGATATACTCAAGTACAAAACATGTTCCATACCCATTAGTAACACAAAAAGGAGCTATGCATGGGACGACTTGATGGACGAGTAGCCTTTGTCACCGGAGCGGGACGTGGTATCGGGGCCGCCACGGCGCTGAGGCTAGCTGAAGAGGGCGCGCGCGTGGCGCTGGCCGATATCGATACCGAGGGCTGCCAGCAGGTGGCGGCCGAACTGGCAAAAATTGGCTCGGAGGGCCTGGCGCTCTCCTGTAACGTGGCGGATAGCGCGAACGTGCAGGATGCCGTGGACAAGGCAGCCAGCCATTTCGGACGGCTGGATATTTTAGTGAACAATGCCGGCGTGCTGCGCGATAACCTGCTGTTCAAGATGTCGGACGATGACTGGGACACCGTGATGGGCGTCCATCTCAGGGGAGCTTTTCTGTGTAGCCGCGCCGCCCAGAAGCACATGGTGCAGCAGCGCTACGGGCGCATCGTCTCGCTCTCCTCGACCTCTGCACTCGGCAATCGCGGCCAGGCCAACTATTCAACCGCTAAGGCCGGCTTGCAGGGTCTCACGCGCACCCTGGCTATTGAGCTTGGTCCCTTCGGCATCACCGCCAACGCGGTCGCGCCCGGCTTCATCGATACCGAAATGACGCGCACAACGGCGCGCCGCCAGGGTCTGGACCCGGACGCCGTGATCGCCGAAGCCTCCAAGCGCATCCCGGTTCGCCGCGTCGGCCAGCCCCGCGATGTCGCCAACGTGATCTGCTTCCTGAGTTCCGAGGAGTCCAGCTTTGTAAGCGGCCAGATCATCTACGTCGCCGGCGGCCCCACCGCACGTGGCTAGCTAAGAGAGGCGGCACCACGAGATGGGCCGCCCATTGGGGGGCCGATGTCGCGCACATGGGAGCCGATGTCGTGTTGGAACAGGGCACCCGCAAGGGATGCCCGTACATTTCTGACCCGCCAGATAGCAAATGGCGTTTGTTCACCATGTATCCCTCTAGAGCGATCTACCGACCTGTTCCAACACAGACATGGTCAGCGTAGTAGAGTACTGATCGCGGGGTATGAAATGTAGGGCGATCCCTTGCGGTCGCCCTGTTCCAACACGACAGATGCATACGTAACAACGAATATGGATTGCCTCGCCCGCGTCTGTTGGCCTAAACGGGCGAGGCAAGCCACATAGGCGTGAACTTAAGATATTGTAGAGCTTTTATATCGACTGCAATGTGCAATTTTAACGAGTAAAATGGGCAATGTATTCCTCATTCTGATGATGAATAAGCCCATCATTTGGCTTAAGTTCACGTCTATTGCTCCGTCAAGCTACAATCGACACGTGAGCCGCCCCCATCCCGCGTAGGGATTCGGCTTGCCGCATCCGTGTGGCAGGCCCTTGGGCCTGAGAGGCCTCTGCCGCCCTCGCACGCGAGGCCGTCCCCACGGATGCGGCAAGCCCTTGGGCCTGGCAGGAGGCCCCACCGGCACCCCAAGGGACGCCGCACGGATGCAGCAAGCCGAATCCCTACGCGGATGGGGGTGGTCAGTCCTCTATTGAGAATATGGCACAGCGAAATGAAACGTTGATCCCTGCCCTTCGACACTCTCAACCCACAGCTTGCCACCGTGCAGCTTGACGATCTCTGAGGAGATGTAGAGGCCGAGACCGAGGCCGGGATACGTTTTGCTTTCATCGTCGTAGACGCGGTAGTAGCGCTCAAAGATCTTCTCCCGGTACTTGCTGGGGATACCGATCCCGTAGTCCCGCACGCTGATCACGGCCTGCTCCTGACCTTGAGCGGTCTGGGTAGCGATCTGTACAGCGACCCGGTTTTCGCCGGGCGAATACTTGATGGCGTTTGTGAGCAGGTTGATCATTACCTGGCCCAGGCGGTCGCGGTCTCCCACCAGCTCTCCTGGCAGGCTTCCTTCAATGGTGATAGTGTAGGCGGGGCTGGCCTGCCGCACCTCCGCGACCGCGTCGTTGACGAGCTGGTTTATGTCGAAACCCTCTTCGGTCAGCGTGAGCTTCCCGGCCTGGATCTTGGAGACATCGAGTAAGTCGGCGATCAGCCTGGTCAATTTATTCACCTGGACATCTATCTTCGCGAGGTACTCGGCAGGCTCTTTCAGGCCCTGCTTCTCAAACGTTCTTTGCAGGTACTGCGCGAAGGCCTTGATGGTAGTTATGGGCGTCTTCATCTCGTGGCTCGCTATACTGATGAACTCGTCTTTGCGCCTCTCAAGCTCCTTGTACCCCGAGATGTCGTAGAAAGTTGCCACTCCCGCGATAATAGCGTCGTTCCGATCTTTTAGGGGAGCCGCCCCCACGCTGATGATCCCGACTGTGCCATCGCCGCGCAAGAACCCGATCTCTTCACCCTCGACCGTTTCACCTTTCCGGATGGCGCGGGCCATGGGCCATTCTTCGCCCCTGTACACGCTGCCATCGGCATGGTAACCGACCCATTCCTCGGGCGTGGTCATAGTGCCGTTGGAGAGGGGTGGCCGGCGCAGGATCTTGCGGATGACTTTATTGCCCCTGGTGATACGCCCTGTAGGTTCGGTGACCACCACGCCGCCCGGCATTTGCCGCAGGATCTCCTCCAGTTCCGCGCGCTCGAATTCTTGCCGTGCCTGAAGCTGCTCTTTTTCGGCGGCCAGGTGTTTGTAGGCATTGATGTCTTCAACTACCATGCTGAAGTACTTGGTTGCCCCCTCCCCATCTGTGGCGAGCGAGGTGGTCTGTCTCACCCAGGTCAGCGAGCCGTTCTTGTGAACCAGGCACTTCTCGATTGCGTAGGAGTTGATCTGGCCCGCGAGCAACTGACTGGCGCATTGCTGCTCGTGAGGGGCATCGGCGACGAAGGTGATATCCGGCAGAGTTTTTTCGCTCAACTCGCTTTTTGTGTATCCGGTGATGTGGCAGAGCTTTTGATTGATGCGCAGCCATTTACCTTCCAGGCCGATATGTGCTAGTCCTACGGCTGTCTGCTCAAAGGTGGCCAGGAAACGCTCCTCGCTTTCCTGGAGCGCCTGCCAGAGAGGTTCCTGCACCTCCATAGCGCCGGGGCTGAGGACATGCGCCATCTCTGCCACAGGCTGTGGCTCCTGAGAAGAGACGGCAATGGCGGCCTCCCTACTGTTATCACCCGGAAAGGCGGATGATGTATTCTGAGAATTCGTCATGCTAACCTCTCTATTTCTGCAACCATAGGTGGTGGCCCTTAAACATAATAATATGACACGTTCTTAGCTATTCTGTAACCAGTATAAGCAGGCGGACAAATAGCGCGCCCCCAACCAGATCGAAGCCTTGACGTTGTTTCCTAAACTCCCTACAATAAAAGAGGGCTTTTCCCAGAATGGCATGCGGGAGCGGCGTTCTATTAGGAGGCGCTTATGGCAGATCGGGTGGGTCAACAGCTTGGCAATTATCGCCTGGTACGCCTGCTGGGGCAGGGGGGCTTTGCCGAGGTGTACCTGGGCGAGCATATTTACCTCGACACTGAGGCTGCCATTAAGGTGCTCCATACCAGGGTGGCCGAAGAGGACGAGGGGCATTTTCGCAGGGAGGCGCGGACCATCGCGGGCCTGGTGCATCCGCATATTGTGCGCGTGCTTGAATTCGGTGTGGAGGGGACGACGCCTTTCCTGGTGGTGGATTACGCGCCCAATGGCACACTGCGCAAACGCCATCCCAGAGGAGTTCCGCTGCCGCTGGCCGACGTGCTCAACTATGTTGTGCAGGTAGCTGCCGCCTTACAGTACGCGCACGATCGCAAAGTGGTTCACCGGGATGTGAAGCCGGAGAACATGCTGCTCGGCCGGCATAACGAGGTCCTGCTCAGCGATTTCGGCATCGCGCTGGTGGCCCAGAGTTCGCGTCACTACAGCACGCAAGGTCCCCAGGATATGGCCGGCACCGTCGCCTACATGGCCCCGGAGCAGATCCAGGCCCATGCGATCCCGGCCAGCGACCAGTATTCGCTGGCTATTGTGGCCTACGAGTGGCTGGCCGGCGAGCGCCCCTTCCAGGGATCGTTTACCGAGATTGCTATCAAGCACACACTGGCGGTGCCTGCATCGCTGCGCGAGAAGACTCCCGCTCTGCCCGCCGCCGTGGAAGAGGCGATTATGACCGCCCTTCACAAGGACCCGGCGCAGCGCTTCCCCACCGTCTGGGCCTTCGCGACAGCTCTGGCGCAGGCCGGACAGGGCGCGCCCAGAACTACCTCGCTGCTGGAGAACCTGCCCGCCGCCCCGGAGCAGCAGTCGCTGGCTATCCAGACACTGCTGCTCTCAAACCCGGATGCCTCGGCCACTATTCTCTCTACGCTAGCAGGCACGACGCAGCCACCTCCCAACACGGCCGCGTTAGAGCATGACCCGGCACCAGCAGACTCTATGGAGACGCCGTTAGAGCATGACCCGGCACCAGCAGACTCTATGGAGACGCCTAACTTTGAGGGCACACCAACCCTTGTGTTGCCACTAACACCAGCAGAGGCGGCACCGCCGGTGGAGGCGGTACCAGAGTCGCCGTCAGAGCCACCAGTACAATCGTCGCTAGCGCCAGGACCTGGATCTAGGATATCGCGTCGAACCGCTGTGCTGCTCCTGGCCGGTGTGGCGGTCGTCGGCGCGGCCGGCGGCGGCATTGCCTTGCTGGCACGCTCTCATGGGCAGCCGGCACCACGCGTCCCTATGCTCCAACCAGGCGGGGGAGCGCTGAAAACACCGGGGACGCTGATCTATACCTATACGGGGCATAACGACTGGGTCTGGCGGGCCGCCTGGTCGCCGGATGGCCAGCGCATCGCCTCCGCCAGCGCCGACAGGACCGCCCAGGTCTGGGATGCCACGACCGGCGACCATCTCACCATCTATAGCGGTCACAGCGCGCCCGTCTATGCTGTATCGTGGTCCCCCGATGGCCGGCACATCGCCTCCGCCAGCAACGACAAAACGGTACTTGTTTTTTATGATACTTTGTGCTACGAGATCTACACCTATAGCGGGCATAGCGACTGGGTCTGGACCGTCGCCTGGTCGCCCGACAAGAGACGCATTGCCTCGGCGGGCCGCGATGCGACAGTGCAGGTCTGGAACGCGGCGGATGGCCATCACCTCTATACGTATCGCGGCCACTCGGCTTCCGTCTACAGCATCGCCTGGTCACCCGACGGCACGCGCATCGCTTCGGGCAGCGGCGATGGCACAGTGCAGGTCTGGAACGCGCACAATGGCGGCCTCACCTACACCTATCAGCCCTACTTCACAACCATGTGGGGCGTGGCCTGGTCAGCAGACGGCACGCGCATCGCTTCCGCCAGCGACAACAAGACCGTCCAGCTCTGGGACGCCGCCGGAGGGGGTCACCTCTATGTCTACTACGGGCATGCCGATTTTGTCTACTCGGTAGCCTGGTCACCCGACGGCACGCGCATCGCCTCCGCCAGTGACGATAAGACCGTCCAGCTCTGGAATGCCGGCGACGGCAGCCCGATCTACACCTATACCGGGCATGCTGACAGCGTTCGCTCGGCCGCCTGGTCGCCCGATGGCACATACATCGCATCAGGCTCGTGGGATAAAACGGTGCAGGTCTGGCAGGCGGAGTGAGCGATGGCATGGAGGGCACAGGCCAGCGGCGCCCCTACACGAAAGAGGAGCGCGAATTCGTTGATACGCACTAGGGGGCGAGATGTCGGGCTTGGAACAGGGCACCCGCAAGGGATGCCCCTACATCTCTGACCAGGCGGGCCTGGCATGGTGAGGGGGACAGGCGCTGGTAACGGGTCCTATGGCCGATCTGGTCATTCGGATGGGAGCGCCGATCGCGGGGTATGAGATAGAGGACAGGGCGCAGATGTCGGCCTGGGAACAGGGCACCCGCAAGGGCATTCGTTGCTCCACATTAGGGGCGCCATGCCGGCCTGGGAGCAGGGCACCCGCAAGGGATGCCCCTACATCTCTGACCGGGCGGGCCTGGCATAGTGAGGGGGACAGGCGCCGCTCGCCTGCGTCCCATAGGCGTGAACGGAAGACAGAGAGAGCAGGAAGCGTAGGGGCGCCGCTCGCCTGCGCCCGGCCGGGGCCTATTGTACTACCACCGTCAGATTCATTCCTCGGTGGACGGTGCAATACAGGTGATAGATGCCGGCGGTGTTGAAGGGGCCGATCTCGACGGAGCCACTGTTGATAGTGAGGGCGTTGACGGCCGGCGCGCCCGGCTCGGTGGCGTTTTTGGGGGTGCTGCTGGCATCCCAGGCGCCGTTCTGGATGATGTGGGTGTACTGGCCGTCGTCGGTGAGCTTGAGCTTCGAGCCTTTGGGAACAAGCACCACATCCTGTACGAAGCTGGTGATGCCCATGTGCGCCACCAGCTCTCCCCCGCTCTGAGCGCTGCTGCTGGCCGCGGCCCCCTGCGGGTTGGCGGCGGCGATACACGAGACGAGCATGGCCCCCAACACAATCCCCGTTATCACTGTCAGTATGGTGCTCAAGCCGCGCGGCGCCGGTCGCTCTCCTGCGGGACGGCGGTAGTTCTGGATGGTGGCCGCGATACCGGCCACGATGGCTACCAATGTGCAGGCCTCAATGATGAACACAGGAATGAACTGCCCGGCGCCCGATGGGTGTGCCAGGTCATTAGGGAAGTAGGGCTGCATTAGCCCCCCTATACTCGTCCCCAGCGCCACCAGCGCGCCCAGCGCCGGCGCCCACCGCCAGCCTGTGGCCACAATGATCGCCGCCACGAACACCACCGCGCCGATAATCACCAGCGGCACAATCAGACCCGCCACAGCATAGAGAATGGCGATATAGGCGAAGTACGCCAGCGCGCTGATCAGCAGCGCCCCCGCCGTGACTCTGCCCAACGCGGACATAGCCCTGAAGGGACCGCGTGCAGGTGCCACATCTTTCATAATATATAAACCTCTTGCGGAAATCTTTCAAAATGTTTAACTTATGCGTTCATATATACGCTGATAACTATGAGAATGTTGTATCGATAGGACAGGCCTCCACGTAGGGGCGATGGCTTGCCTCGCCCGCGCTGGCCAACGATCTGGCTGGGCTTCCCAACGGGCCTCCGCGTAGGGGCGATGGCTTGCCTCGCCCATGCTCGCCACCGATCTGGGCGGGCTTCCCAACGGGCGAGACAAGCCATCGCCCTCCACAGGGCGCAGGCCAGCGCATTCGTTGCTATGCAATAGGGGACGAGATGTCGGGCTTGGAGCAGGGCACCCGCCAGGGATGCCCCTACATTTCATACCCCGCTCTCGCCGCTCCCATCCGAATCACCAGATCGGCCATGAACTCATTACCTGCACCTGTCCCCATCGTCATGCCAAGTTCGCCTGGTCAGAGATGTACGG
>JALYVR010000286.1 GCA_030853145.1 Chloroflexota bacterium
GGCTTGTAAACCGCGCCCCTACGCCTCGTACATCCTACTTCGCGCGATCATACAAAAAGAGGGCCGCTCATCACAAGCGGCCCTCTTCTCGTACTTGCGTCCCGTTAAACTACCGGAGCGTCAATCCTTTCTGCCTTATGGCTGGCAGGGGTTGTGAGAGAGTACCTGGCGGAAGTCGTTGTAGCGCGTTACCGTTCCGCCGCCAAGTCCTGTATAGTTCAGATTCAACAGTGTACCGTACTGCTGGTTCTGGCGGAAATCATTGGTACTGCCGGGGATATGATTTCCGAGTTGCCAGACACAGGTGCCGTCAACCTTGCGAATGCTGAAGAATGGGTAGAACTGTGCAGGCGCGCAACTGACGGGAGGACCTGCTGTGCAATCATCTGTAGGCGGGATCAGCGTGCAGCCATTGCCTGTAGAGCGATCGCAAGCTCCGACGCTGGCCTCGATACGCGGCAGGTCAGCTTCGAAGGCTACGCGGTCATAGTTTGTGCCATAGTTCGATCCGGTTACCGGGCTGGTGAAGAGGATCGAGGTCGGATGCAATTTGGTGTTGCCATCGGGCCAGACAGGTGTGTAGGGCACACCATCAAAGCCATTGTTGGTTCCTATGCAACCGGAGACCTGAACCCGCGTGGAGGCTGATGCCGGGAAGCAGCCCGTGTCATCCACGTCGCTTGGCTCCTGGTTGGCGCCGTTGCCCTCGGTGCCTGTGCAGGTACCCGTGGTGACGGTAGAGCAGAAGTCGAAATGGCCGATCTCATCAGCGAAGGCCACATTGTACGAGTGTGCTGCCCAGGTCACGCGGGTCTTCTCTGAGGAGGTGCTGTACATGGGATGGAAGTCGTAGGGAATGTTGTTGCAGCTTGTCCCGGTCGGGTCAAACCCCACCTGGCCAAACCCGTTCGCCGCGCTGGCCGTCATCGATCCGTTTTGACCTGTGGTCTTGTCCTTAATGATGATCTGGAGACCATGGGCTGTATCACGCATGGTGACTGCGAGCTGGTCCCCAGATTTCATGAACAGGTCCTTTGTCGGATCAGGGGTGAAGGTAGCAAGGGTCGATTGAACCGGGTTGGCGGGCGCCTGAGAGACGCCATTGCGTGTGATGAAAGCGAAGTTGACATACTCTAGTCCTGCCTGAGCTTGGCAGGTGGGGTTTTGAAGCTGGCCTGTCACCGGGTTCTCTGAGAGGCTGTCGATGTTGAGTGCCGCGCACCACTTGGTGGGATCGCAGCTTACGCCGGCGGGCCATGCGGTCCAGCCTGGAGGATAGAACTGCATCTCCGTGAAGGCTGTTCCAGGATGGACGGGGCTGATCGCCGGGTCAACAATGTTCTTGTCGCTGTCAGGTGCGCAGGTACTTACCTGCTCGGGATAGGACTGCGTGTCGCACATAGCCATACCAAACCAGAAGGCTGGATGGAGCTCGAAATTGTACGACTTGCTGGGTGTAGTCGGATTGGCAGGGGAGGGATCCTTGGGCAGCGTGAGCTGCCAACGATTCTCATTGCCAGATCCCGCCTTATTTGAATAAAACAAGGTTGATGGCTCGTCGTGTCCGACGTAGTGGCCCTCTCCGAAGACTTCTTCGGAGTCCTGTACCTCTGTACACTGAGGGCTGGTTTGACAGTTGACATGCATGTGTGTCGCGCTAGCTTTGGTCGCGCCATGCGTAGTGCGGGATGTGGCTATTGCTCCTGCCGCTACTAGCCCGGTAATCACGACAGCCAGAGCAACGATGGAGAACGCGATGCTCAACTTTGAGCGGAGAAAGTGCATGCTTCGGCCTCACTTTCGATGCAAACAAATAGTTTTTTGACATACAACAAGGCACCTGGGTTAAGAAGAAAACCCTACATTCATGGAAGAACCAGTGATACATCTAGTATTGTAACCTATTGTTTCGAGCTTTGACATTAAGAACGTGTTAAGAACGCATGGAGATTTGGTGGAGATATTCTGTTTGAGTGCGCTTCGTTCGCAGGGGCCTTGACCTTCCAGTTAGGGCAAGCTTTATAGTCTCTTTAGAGAGACTACATCACAGGAGGTCAATCCATGCGCGAGCTGCTACAGATTGGCGAGGTGGCGACATTGCTGGGCATATCAACGAAGACGATTCGCTACTACCAGCAGATAGGCCTGCTGGCCACACCCAGGCGCTCCCAGAGCGGCTACCGCCTCTACTCGGCAATCGACCTGCTGCGCCTGTTGCGCATCAAACGTTTGCGCGCTCTTGGCCTGTCACTGGACCGCATTAAAGCGGCTCTCACCATCTCTGCTGGTGAGAAAACAGGCGATGAGGATGCCCTGAGAAGCATCCTGCAAGCGCTGGAGGAGGACCTCTCCGCCCAGATTCAGGCACTGGAAAAACAGCGCGCCGCCATTAGAAAGCTGCTCACCCAGGAGAAACTCTCTACCCTGGAGCAGCCCGCTGATCCAGAAGCCAGCCTGTACCTGGATGTCGTCCTGCCCTACCTGGAACCCCTGCTCTCCCAGGTGAACCCGGCCCTGCTAGAACTGGAAAAGAGGCTGGATGCTCTGCTCGGCTCTTTCAACTGGCCTGAAGCCTATAAAGCTGGTTACCGCGAAATGATGCAGAGCGGCGCCCGGTTTTACGCCGAGCATCCAGATCACTATACGCTGATGATCGAGTTAAACGAGCGCTTTGCTCTTCTGGCGCGCGTTCCTGAGGACTCGTCCGAAGTAGAGCGCTTTGTGGAGTACTATCTACAGTCTGATGCGCTGCATATACTTACATCCAGTATGCTCCAGGCCTCAGAACTGGCCTCCGCGCATCTCTCGCATACAGACCATCCCTTCGCGCAAGTGATGGGCGAGTTGATGCTGAGCACATTCTCGCCTGCCCAGCGGCGCGCTTTTGCTGAACTTTCTCGTAAATCAACTATGCCTTCGTCTCAAGACGAAATATAAGAGTGTCCCTTGCGGACGCTCTCGATGAATCTTTGGAGTATACCTATGAAAGAATCAAACCGAACGTTTACCTATGCTGCCACACCGGGCAGTTACCTGGCTGTGGTCAGCGTGTTTTGCTTCATGATACCTCTAGAGACAGGTGTCCTCGCTTTGCTGCTACAGGGATTCGTATCGAATGGCGTTGTCAAGCTGGCGCTGTTTGCGGTCCTTGGAGTGTTTGTGCTCTTCGTGCTTATCAAATTGCTTGTTCCTCTGCGAACAAAACATCATGTTGATAAGACATCAGTGCTGCTACGCTACGGCATAGATTTCAAAGCCAGCATACCGCGCGCAGCTATAGTGTCCGCCCAGCCTGCACGCGAAAAGATCGCTATCCCCAGCGCGCGCTACGAGGCGAAGTCGCGTCGGATTGTGATCGCCTTTTCAGACAAGGGGCAGGTCTTGTTGCGCCTCGACCGGGCCTATCCTTTCCGCGTTGGTCTCTTCGGCGGTGGCCTGGCCGATCAGGTGTTGCTCAGTGTCGATCAGCGCGATGCCTTCCTGGCAGCTCTTGGCTCCCCGGCAGCCTCCGCTCCTGCCAGCCATGAGACGGCACAGGTGCCACGGGAAGCAGTAGGTATCTCTGAGAGCCGCGCGCTCTCCAGCCCTGTGACGTCCCGCCACTCTCCAGAACCTGCCACCCTTGCGATCCGCGTGGAAGGGCTGACGCGCCGCTACGTTGATTTCACCGCCGTTGACAATCTAAATCTGGCGCTCCGCCAGGGTGAGATTTACGGCTTCCTGGGCGCCAATGGCGCCGGCAAGACAACCACCATGAAGATGCTGGTTGGCCTGCTGCAACCGGGCGCTGGCCGTGTGTGGATCGCCGGCCACGATATGTGGCGCGAGCCGCTGGCCGCGAAAGCGGTCCTGGGCTATGTCGCCGACCGCGCGCTGCTCTACGAGCGGCTCACCGGGCGCGAGTTTCTGGCCTTCCTCGCGCAGGTACGTGGCATACCACAGCGCGAGGCCAATGAACGCATTGCTACCCTGCTTGATCTGCTGGAACTCACACACCAGGCCGACCGGCTCTGTGGCACATATTCTTACGGCATGAAGCGCAAAGTCGCCCTGGCGGGCGCGCTGCTCCACCGGCCGGCGGTGTTGATCCTGGATGAGCCGCTCAACGGCCTGGACCCGCTGAGCGCGCGCCGTCTCAAAGACCTGTTCGCCGAACTCGCCGCCCGCGGCACTGCTATCTTCCTGTCTACGCACGATCTTGCCACCGCCGAGGCCGTCTGTCATCGCGTCGGCATCATTCACCAGGGCCGCCTGCTCATCGAGGGCAGCACCCAGGAACTCCGGCAGGCGGCCACCGCTCCTGACCTGGAGACGGTCTTCCTCAACCTCGTGGCCGAGCAGCAGGAGGGGGTAGCGGTATGAGCATGCTGCTCGCGCTCTGGCGCGCTGAATTCAACGCCGCGCGTAACGCCCTGCGCGACGAGGCACGCACGCGCATCATCTGGCTGATCGCGTGTATCGTCAACATCGGCCTGGGTCTCTGGGGCGGGCAGCAGTTGCTGGCCCAGGTCGCTGCCTGGAAGTTGGCGGGTTCGCTGAGCCTGCAATCCCACCTGTGGCTACTCTGCCTGGGCATCTGGAGCGGCATCGGCGCGCTGGCGATCATCTCTATGCTCCAGCGCGGCTTTGGCACAGATGATGCACTGCTGCTCGTGACCTTACCCATACGGCCGGCTGTGCGTCTCCGCACGCTCTATGGCGTGCTCTTCATCAAGGGCGTGGGCAACTGGCTGTTGCTGGGTGCGCTTGTGCTGGGAACTGTCCTGGCGCTCGCTCTCGGCTGGCTGGCGCTGCCCTGGCTGGCCCTGGCGCTGCTGGGAGCGAGCGCCGCCGTCTGGTGTGCCATGCTCACGATGCTGCTGACTATCCGCTATGTGCTGCCGCATATACGCAGATCCCTGCTGGTCGGTCTGCTCTGCCTCCTGGTCCTGGCAGCCGTCGCTCTCGCGGCCCATCTCTTCAAGGCTTCTATCGTGCTGCCTATGACCTTCACGCCTCCCGCCCCGATCTGGATGAGCCTGTGGCTGCTCGTGTGGTTGCTGGCAGCGTTTAGTGTGCTGGCTGAGCCAGCGGGCAGACTCTACCTCGCGGCATTCCATGTGCTGGAGGGTCGCCCTGGGGCGCGCACCACTATCAACATCCCCGGCGTGCGCGTGGCAAGCAGGCTATTCGCACGCCATCGCAGCCTCACCGGTGCGCTGTTTGTCAAGGGCCTGCTCAACCAGGGCCGGCATGTGCTGACGTGGCTGCGCATCATCGCCGTGGTAATCTATCTGGCTCTGTTTCCCCTGGTGCAGCGGCTCGCGCTCCCCTACCATATGCCGCCTGCCCTGCTGCTCATCGGCTTTGTCGCAAGCGTGATCGTCCTCGCGAACATCGACAACGCCGTGCCCTACGCCATCAGCAGCGAGGGCAACCGGCTGGCTCTCTACATAACCGCGCCGTTGACCTTCGCCGACTTCCTTATGGCCCGGCTGCTAGTGTTCCTGGAGCCATCGTTGAGCATTGGATTGCTGGCTACTCTGGGATGGGGCTGGTGGGTCGGCCTCTCGCCGTTGGAGTTAGCGCCTGCCGTCCTGGCGGTGCTGCTGGTAGTCACCGGGGTGACCGCGCTCTTCGTGTGGGGCAGCGCCTGGGACGAGGACCTCAACCAGAGCGTGGAGGGCAAGATGCAGATGCTGCTCCAGGAGGAATTGCTGGTCACGCCGCGCCGCCTGCTCCTGCTGGGCCTCGGCCTGCTCCTGCTGGTCAGCATGCTGCTACTACTCTGGAAATTGCCGCTCGCATTGGCCCTCCCCGCGCTCGCCCTGCTGGATGGTGTGGTAATGATGGCGGTGTGGCGGCTGAGTTGCGCGCGCCTGTATGGGCTATTGAGGCGCGGATGATGCCCTATCTACTCCAACCAATTCGCGGAGGGTTGTCGCCTCATCTACTCCAACCAATTCGCGGAGGATTATCGCCCACAAAAAGTTATGCCTCGCTCTACAGATTATAATTGATAAACAGCATAATCCTAGCATGTTTGAGGTATCGTTGCGATGAGACATATCAAGATAATTGTTGAAAAACATCCCGATGGATATGTGGCTTATCCACTTGGCCTGAAGGGTGTCGTTGTTGGTGAAGGTGATAGTTATGAAGAGGCATTAACCGATGTGAAGTCAGCTATACGCGCCCACATTGTGACATTTGGTCCAGACGTTTTTGAAACAGAATCACCTGTGTTAGAAGCTTTTGTGACCACAGGATATTTCCTATAGACATGATTGTACTAAGACCGTGTTTTGGAATGCGCGGCGGTAATGCTGCATGGCCAAAAGAGCAAGATCGGAGAAGTTTTTTGCTTTGGAAGACGGTAGAATGCCTTGCATGCAATGAGGGGGCGGAAGACCGTTGTGCGCAAGACTGACAGGCCCGGCGTTCGCTTTCTGCTGACGAAATCTACTGTACCCGATAAATAGCAAGCATGCTATGATCGGGGCCGCATCAATTCAGGCTTTGCCGCTCTCCTTTGGAAAGCCCATCGGGGCCGATTCTCGCACATGAGCAGGAAGAGGCGATCAGCTTCGGCCCGCTCATAGAGCGGGCCAACGTGAGC
>JALYVR010000287.1:0-1892 GCA_030853145.1 Chloroflexota bacterium
CGTTCGATCAAGGAAGGAAGTAGCGGCGACAGGAATCGAACCTGTGACACAGGGCTTATGAGTCCCTTGCTCTACCGACTGAGCTACGCCGCCGCGAAAGAAATGGCCTGGGGAGCCTGTCTATGCGATCCCGGCACCCACAATGACGACGAGTTTCTTCGCCCGCCGCATCAATATCATATCACGGGCTGTCAAGAGGCAGGCGGGGCGAGCGAGGCGAGATAGCAGCCGGGAAGCAAGCCACGCCCTACGGACACGCCGCTCGCTTTCTGTCATCACCATAGTATGTTAACGTATATGAGGCCTTCTCTTCCTTCTACGAGAATATTCACCGCCATTATTGTAGACCTGCTTCCTCCACTCTGCTCATAAAAGGACAATTGTTCCGCTTGCGGTGGACGTGTCCTTAGTAAAACTGCTTCAGCTACGCTAAGCCCTGCGTCTAAAAGTTGTTTGATGCCGTCAACTTCTATGCCTACCTCATCTAGTTCTACCTGGATTGCTGCTCTACCTTCCCGTAAACTCAGGCCTCTCCTTCGCTTTAAAGGCTTCATAGAAGCGGCGGTGGTCCTCGCCCATGAGCAGGAGGGCCTGCGCCTGGGCCTCGGCTTCGATGGCGGAGGTCAGGTCCATGTTGAGTTCGCTGTTCAGCATGTGCTTGGTCATCGAGATGGCCAGGGTGGGACCCTGCGCCAGGCGCTTGGCCAGGGTATGGGCGCTGGTCAGCAGATCGGCGTGGGGGACGACGCGATTGACCAGACCGTAGCGTTCGGCGGTGGCGGCGTCGATGGTATCGCCGAGCAGGAGTAGTTCGGAGGCGCGGCCCAGGCCTACGACGCGTGGCAGCAGGTAGCCCGCCCCCATGTCGGCCCCGGTCAAGCCAACTTTGGTGAAGAGGAAGGCGAAACTCGCCTGCGCCGAGGCGATGCGCAGGTCGGCGGCTAGGGCGATCACCGCCCCCGCGCCGGCGGTCATGCCGTTGAGGGCGGCGATGATGGGCTTGTCTAGCAGGCGCATGTTGCGCACCACGGCTCCGGTCATGCGCGTGAACTCGATGTGGCCGCGCATATCGCGTTTGAGCAGTTCACCGATGATCGCATGCACATCGCCGCCTGAACAGAAATTGTCCCCAGACCCGGTCAGCACCACGACTTTCACGGACTGCTCGTAGCGCAGGGCCTCGAAGAGGTCGCGCAGTTGAGCGTAGACCTCGAAGGTGAGGGCATTCATCACCTCCGGCCGGTTGAAGGTCAGGGTGGCGACGCCGTCGTCGCCTACTTCGTAACGAAAGTCGTAGTTCATCATCGTCGGGCCTCCGTTGTATCAGGACATTGTGCCGCCGCCATCGATGTTGATGGCCTGGCCCGTAATGCCGCGGCTGCTCTCCTGGGCGAGGAAGACCGCGATGGCGGCGACCTCCTCCGGCTCCATTAAGCGTTGCTGCGGGCTGGTCTTCTCCAGCGTTGCGCGCGCCTGCTCCTGCGCCATCCCTGTACGGGCCGCGATGTTGCTCACACTGGCATCCGTCATGGGCGTGTTCACATAGCCGGGGCAGATGGCGTTGACTGTGATATTGTACGGCAGCATCTCCACGGCCAGCGCGCGCGTCAGACCGAGCACGCCGTGCTTGGCGGCGGTGTAGGCGGCGATATAGCGACCGCCGACCCTGGAGGCAATGGAGGCGATGTTGATAATGCGGCCCCAACGTTGATCGATCAGCGTAGGCACAAAGGCCTTGCTCACCATGTAGACGCTGGTCAGGTTGACGGCGAGCATGCGCTGCCAGAGTTCATCGGGATGGTTCACGAATTTGTGGCTGCCAGCGTTGCCGGCGTTGTTGACTAGGATATCCAGGCCGCCGAGGCCATCAAGCATAGTGCGCGCCATAGCCT
>JALYVR010000287.1:1902-6561 GCA_030853145.1 Chloroflexota bacterium
AGTGCGCGGCGGCCCAGCGCCTGGATCTCAGCCACGAGTGGTTCAAGCTCGGCGCCTGTGCGCGCGGTAACCGCTACATCGGCGCCCGCCTGCGCGAGGGCCAGGGCGATGCTACGCCCGATGCCGCGTCCGGCGCCGGTTACGACGGCGCGCCGCCCGCTGAGGGTAAGGGTATCTGCCATAAATAGTGCTCCTCTCGCTATGGTATTTCCATACTACAGAGATCGGCGCGACCGGCGGCGAGGATGGTATTGACCTCGTTGCTGGTGGTGAGGTAGCCGCCAACCAGCGTAGGGATAGCGGCTTCGTTACGCACCCGGTCGCTCAGGGAAGTCAGGAAGCCGCGACCGTAGGCCGCTTCGCCCTGCATGGTTGTCTGCCCCGCCAGTATGGCGATTATATCACATCCATGCTCCTTCAGTGCGCAGGCCACCTGGATCGCGTCTTCTACCATCAAACCGCTTTTCATATAGTCTGTTACAGACAGGGCTACCGAGATGGGACGCTTCTGCGGCCAGGAGGCGCGCACGGCGTCAAATATCTCCAGGGGGAAGCGCATGCGCTGTTCCAGGTCGCCTCCATACTCGTCGGCGCGCAGGTTGGTGAGGGGTGAGAGGAAGCTGGCAAGCAGGTAGCCGTGCGCGAAGTGGAGCTGCACCAGATCAAAGTCGGCCTCCAGGGCCATATGCGCCGCCTGCACGAAAGCCGCACGCACACGGTCCATATCGGCCTGGTTCATCTCTTTCGGCGTCTGGCTTTGTGGCGTGTAGGGCAGGGGCGAGGCCGAGATCAGAGGCCAGTTCCCCTTGCGCAGCGGCCGGTCCAGCCCTTGTGAACGTGGCTGCGCCGAACCGCGCCGCCCGGCGTGACCCAACTGGATGCCGACCTTTGCCGGCGAGCAGCTATGGATGGATTGTACGCTCTCCGCCCAGGCCGCGCTGTGTTCCGAAGCGTATATGCCGGCATCATCAGGGGTGATGCGCCCATCAGCCGAGACGGCGACTGGGCCGGTTATGACCAGGCCTGCACCGGTGAGGGCAACGGCAGGGGGCAGAGCGCCGGCGTCCCTTGCGGGCGCCCGTACATCTCGATATTCCACGATGACGCGATTGGACAACGTGAGGTCACGCAATGTGAGGGGCGCGAACATTGGCGGTGGCGCGATTGTGATATGTACTGGCGCCTCTTGCAACTGCCCTGTTCGCTGAGGGTGTTCTGCTCCCCATTGGTGAAATGCGCTGGCTGCGAACCTGCGATCAACGATGTCAGCGAAGCGGGGATCGCGCAGGCGGAGATCGTCGTAGGTGATGCGGCCGCTACGGGTCAGCAACTGGAAGGCGAAGGGCATGGGCGCGAGGCCGAGGTAGCGTTTGGGCGTCTCGAAGTACGCCTGGCTCTCGCGGGCGGCGCGCTGGAAGATCTCGACGACGGGCTTGCGCTCCAGCTCGTATTCGTTGAGGGCCGTCTCCAGGTCGGCGTGCTGCTCAAGCGCGCTGGCCAGGGCAATGGCGTCCTCCATTGCCAGCTTGGTGCCGGAGCCGATAGAGAAGTGGGCGGTGTGCGCGGCGTCGCCCAGCAGGACCATATGCCGGTGGTGCCAGGAGCGCGTGCTGAGCGCGGCAAAGCTGATCCACTTGGAGTTGTTCGAGAGCAGGGCGGCGCCGTTGAGATCGGCGGCGAAGAGACGCTGGCAATAGGCCAGGCTCTGCTCCTCGCTGGCGCTGTCCAGGCCAGCCTTCAGCCAGGAGGCCTCGTCGCACTCGACGATAAAGGTGCTGGTGGTGCCACTGGAGGGGTAGGCGTGGACCTGGAAGAGGCCGTGCTCGTTCTCGCGAAAAATAAAGGTGAAGGCGTCGAGGACTTTGGAGGTGCCGAGCCAGATATAGGGAGCCTTGCCCATCTCGATATGCGGCTTGAAGTGCTCCGCGTAGCTGCGGCGTACCAGGCTATTGATGCCATCGGCGGCAATCAGCAGGTCGCAGGCGGGCACCTGCGCGAGGTCGTGGATCTCGCTGCCGAACTTCAGAGTGATGCCCAGTTCGGCGCAGCGTCTTTGCAGGATGCGTAGCAGGTGTTTGCGGGCGATGCTGGCGATGACGTGTCCGCCGCAACGCAGCGTCTCGTCGCGATAGTGTACATCGATGGCGTCCCAGAGCACGAAATGGTTGGTGATCTGCTCGTATGTCTTATAGTCAGCACGCTGGAAGGAGGCGAGCGTGCGGTCGGAGAAGACCACGCCCCAGCCATAGGTGACATCCGCCGGATTGCGCTCGATGATCGTGATGTCGTGTGTGGGATGGGCCTTCTTGATCAGCAGGGCGCTGTAGAGTCCGGCGGGGCCGCCGCCAAGGATCACAATGTTCATTGGGCGCTCTCCCGCTGCTGATCTATGGATGTTTGCACCGGCTGCCTGCCCAGGTCTGTGAGAATAGCGGCCAGGGCCGTAAGCTGGGTCAGGTCGGCTACGGCAGGGAAGAGGATCAGTTCATCGCAGCCAGCCTCCTCGTAGCCGCGCACGAACTGCGCCACCGTCTGGGGGCTGGTGAGCATGCCAGCGGCGACCTTCGCGGCGAAGGGGCCGGTGAAGGCGTAGTAGTCCTTCAGGTTGCGCGCGCCGGTCTCGATGGTGTTCTCAGTGCCAAGGGCGAAGTAGCCATGCGCCCACAGGAGCGGCCTGCCAATGCGCCCGGCGTCGCTCCAGGCGGCGCGCGCTTTATCGGCGGCGCGCTCGAAGGCTTTGGGGGGACCGCCGCCGTGGATATAGCCATCGGCGTAGCGCGTCATACGCGTGAAACTCTGGTCGCTCAAGCCACCGACCAGTAGTTCAGGCCCGCTACGGCGCGCGGCCGTCGGGCTGAGCGTGGCATCTTCCCACAGGGAACGCAGAGCGCCGAGTTGCTCCGAGAAGCGCCTGCCGCGCGTGTGGTACTCGATACCGGCGGCGGCGTAATCGTCCTTACGCGCGCCCACCGCCAGCCCCAGGACCAGCCGGCCGCCAGAGATGGCATCGAGCGAGGCGACCTCCTTCGCCAGGATCGCCGTATCGCGCAGCGGGCCAATGATGATGCTGGTGGCCAGGCGCACCCGGCGTGTGACCGCGGCAGCGGCGGCCAGGGAGATCAGCGGGTCATAGCTATCGTAGAGCAGCCGATCAAACACGCCCAGACTGGAGAATGGCCCTTCATCGGCCGCGCGCGCCCATTCTACGATAAGCTGCCCCTCGACTGCCGGAATCACAGTGGGCAGACCAATTCCGATGCGCATAGATGCATCCCCCTTTTTTTTGTGGCTATCGGTGTTTGCTTGGCGTGACCGTAGGGCCGCCATCCTTTTTGGTCTTATATGTACATGAGGCAGGCCACGCGCTACGGGACGAAACAGGCCACCGTCTCTACATGCAAGTATGCCACAAAGGTGATTGATATCTCAAGGAGGATCGCATGGGTCTCTACGTGATCAAATTTGTCAATCGTCGCATCGTCGCGTTTTGCCATTGACAACAGGGCCGCAGTCCAGGTACACTGGTGATGTACTAATTTTGCTGGTGCGGGAGCCATCGATGTTCCCGGTTATTATGAAGGGAGACGTGAAATGCGCAAAGGAACAGCATACACAATAGCCTCACGTCTCTGGAGGGCCAGCAAGAAGTAACTGTCCCGATTCTGAGCATAGATTGTCACACCAGAATCGGTTGATCGGGCCGTCCTGAGCAGGGCGGCTCTCTTTGTATATTCAAGGGCCGCGAGCGTATGGTTTGCGGCCCCTTTTGTATGCGCGTTCCAGAGACAAGAAAGCAGGTATGCCATGAGAGTGAGCCTATTGTGTGTTGTAAACCAGTATAATTTCAGGAGTAATACGATACGATGCCGAAGCGTACCATACCACGTTTACCAAAAGCATTTGCGGACCTGGAAGAACCAGAGATAGCAGAAGAAGACCCTATAGCGTCGGCCCTCGATAAATTCTTTGCCGAGGGGCTGATTAGCGAGATCCTGCACGTCGTCAAAAGCGGGAAAGAGGCGACGGTATATTGTTGCCAGGCGCAGTCCTCACTGGGTGTAGAGCTAGTGGCCGCCAAGGTGTACCGCTCGCGGGACAGGCGCAACTTTAAGAACGATGCCGTCTATCAGGAGGGGCGCGTGATCCTCGATAGTCACCTGCGCCGGGCCGTCAAGGCCAAGTCGCGCGTGGGCCGTGAGGCGCAGTTCAGCATGTGGGTCCACCATGAATTCGAGGCGCTGACCACGCTCTATGCCGCCGGCGCCGCCATCCCCAGGCCGCTGCGTATGGCGGAGAGCGCGATCCTGATGGAGTACATGGGCGACCGTGAGCAAGCGGCCCCATCCTTGCAGGGCGTGACGCTGCACCCGGACGAGGTGTACCCGATCTTCAATCACCTCATGGACAACGTCCAGCTCTGTCTTGAGCACAACTACATTCATGCTGACCTCTCGGCATACAACATCCTCTACTGGCAGGGCCAGAGCAAGATTATCGATTTCCCCCAGGCCGTTGACCCACGCTTTAACCCGAATGCCTTCTCCTTGCTCGTTCGTGATATCGACAATATCTGCAAGTACTTTGCGCGCTATGACCTGCAAAGGGACGCGATGCAGCTAGCCGAGCGGCTATGGAGACAGTTCAAGTTCAGGTAAGAGG
>JALYVR010000288.1 GCA_030853145.1 Chloroflexota bacterium
GCGTACAGGAGCGATGACTGATTCCCCCTACGCGTCCTTGCTTCGTGGTGATGTCGAAAGAGCCACTGGCGCGCACCAGGACACGCCCCACATACTCCCCTTGTTTCTTGCCTGTCGTGACCACGGCCCGGATCATGTCGCCTGTCTGGAAACCAAAATGCTTCTTGCGACGGCTTCGATGTCTTTTCGGAAAGCCGGACTTGTCCACTCCACACATTTGCCGATGGCCATGCCCGTTGGCTCGGATCAACAATGGGATGCTCCCTCTAAGAGAAAGCTGTTCCGGCGTGCTCTTGCCTACATTTGCGGCATCTACCCAATGGGTTTTCGGCAGGCCCCTGCTGGTCCTATTGAACTTGGTCAAGCCCCCTGATCCCATCTCTACTGGTACGCCAGTTCCCACGAGCCGTTCATAGAGCGCCCAACGGGAAGCATTGACCGCTGAAGCATCCTTGAGGGGCGCTCTGGCGGCCGCGAGTATCCGCGTGAGCACATCTGGTTTCTTGGCAAGGAACACCCGGATATCCTGCGTTCCTTTGGCCGCATTGCAGGGTTCGCATGCCAGGCAGAGATTGCTCACGCGGTTCGTGCCTCCATTGGCGCGGGCCTGAATATGTTCGACCTGGAGCGGGATATGCTCAGCGGAACAGTACGCGCAGGCCCGATGCCACTTTTCGAGGACATACTCACGCAGTTCATAGCCGAAGAGCGTGCCCTGCTGATACTCCACCCCGGACATCTCGGGCTGCTCCATTTTCTGAAGATCAAACGTGACGACCTCCAGGCTGATCGCAGTAATGGGCGCGACCCGGCGCAAACGCGTCACCCAGGTCAGGACATTGGCAATACGGCTCTCAAGAGATGGAGGCAACCAGCCCTGCTTCCTTCTGCGATTGGCAAAGCGGGGTTTTCTGTAGCGCGTCTTGCGTTGCCTTCTGTGTCTGCGAACCGCCCGGCGCGCATCTAAGCGCTGCTTGATCTGCCCTCCCCGGTGAGAGAGTTCGGCGACAAAGACGGCTTCCCCTGAGGCATCGTTGAGAATGGCGATCCCGGTGGTGCGGCTGCCAGGATCAAGTTTGATGCGCAACGGGGCAAGAGAGGGAGCCTCGACCGCCTCTTTGAGCACAATGGTAAAGGGATACCTGCGCCAGACAGACGCTTTCCCTTGCTTGAGCAGGAGGCGCACCCGGCCTGGATGCACTGGATTCACTGGCTGCTGGTTCGTATCAATGACAAAAACGTTCGACATGGGTGTGTCCTGTTGCTCTTGCGAGCCTCCCGTTACCAGGGTGATGGTGGCCTCGTCAAGGTTCCTGAGAGGTTTGACGTGGATGACACTGGCTTCACCCGCTACACCTATTTAATCATCCACCGTAGAGCCTGGGGCTGGCCGCGCACCCCAGGGTACCTATTTCTCTCGGAACGTAGGCTGTGTTTCAAGCCTCAGACTGGTCATGTCTCGGGCCTGTGGCAAGGCGTTCGCCTCACCGCAAGCCCCCGGATGTAATCCGGGGGTTCATGACGTCCCTACCTGATTGATCGCATGTATCTCCTTGCAAGGAATGATTGCCTGGTTGCTATACAGGGGATAGCTCCGCTGCTCGCACAATGCTTTCGAGAAGACCAGGGAAGCGCGCATCTAAATCCTCACGCCGCAGTGAGATAAGATGCTGCGTGCCCTCAATGCGGGTATGCGTAATCCCGGCCTCGCGCAGCACCTTGCAATGGTGAGACACGGTTGATTTCGCGATCTCACCGCCTAATGCGCCGCATGAATCTTCGGTTGTTTTCGCTAGATTCGCCACAATCCTGAGCCGCGTAGGATCGCTCAGGGCGTAGAGCACTTCCGCTAGCATGATGTCATTGCGCGCGGGATGATGGAGCGTTCTCATAGTTGCATTGTATCATTTCCGCTGCTATAATTTCAATAGTTCGATGATATTAGAACGATAGAAATTATGAACAAGGAGAAAATAGTCATGCGACTTCGTATTCTGGTACTGGCTCTGGGTACCTTCGCGCTTGGTACCGATAACTTTGTCATCGCGGGAATTTTGCCTGCTATCGCGCAGACGCTGGCGGTGTCTGTAGCTGTTAGCGGCTTGCTGGTAACGGTGTTTTCCCTAACCTACGTAGTGGCGTCGCCGCTGCTGGCGACGCTCACAGGGGCCGTAGACCGCAAGCGGTTGTTGATTGTGAGCCTATTGCTCTTCGTGGTCGCGAATGTATTAGCAGCCCTGGCTCCAAATTTCGGTGTGTTGCTGGTCGCCCGCGTTATCGCGGCCTGTGGAGCAGCGCTTTATACTCCCACCGCGTCGGCGGTTGCCGCCATGCTCGCGTCGCCTGAGAAGCGGGGGCAGGCGCTAGCTCTTGTGACGGCGGGCATGACCGTATCGATTGTACTAGGAGTCCCGATTGGTATCCTGGTGGGAACCCACTTTGGCTGGCAGATGACCTTTGTGCTGGTGGCAGTATTGGGGGCGCTTGCCACTATCGGTATTATGGGACTTTTACCGGTTGTCGCTGGCCCGCCGCCGGCCAGCCTTGGGGCGCGGCTCGCCCTGTTACGGAAGCCATCCATTGTGGTAGCGCTTGGTCTGACGGTGATATGGATGGTGGGCGGATTTACGGTGTATACCTATATCGCCCCGATCTTGCAAGGCATCACCCACCTGGGTGGCGCGGCTATCAGTAGCCTCCTGTTCCTGTTTGGCGTGGCCAGTGTGCTGGGGAATATGCTGGGAGGTTACGCCGCGGACCGTTGGGGACCAGTTCCCACCATTGCCCTTGGCCTCGCTGCCCTCGCGATAACTTTGCTCGTTTTTCCGGCAGTGGCTGTCACTGTAGTAGGTGCTGGTGTGGCCCTGGCTATCTGGGGAGTTGCCGGCTGGATGCTCACCCCTCCCCAGCAGCACCGTCTGCTCGCGCTGGCGCCTGCGGCCCCTGGCGTGATCCTTTCCCTGAACGGGTCTGCGAGCTACCTGGGAATAGCAGGAGGGGCCGCCATCGGTAGTCTTGTGCTGCACTATGCTCCTCTGTTCACCCTTGGATGGGTGGGAGGCACCTGCGAAGTAATCGCCCTCGTTGTCCTGCTTCTCGGTGTGCGAGGCGCTCACAGCCGTGACGAACGAGCCGCCGTTGTCACTGAGCTGGCAAACGAAGTCACTCATCAAACGATCGGGCGCTAAAGGTGGAGAGGTATGGGCATGGCGGTCGCAAGGGCTGCTATGCCCATGCTTGCCATAATTGACGTATTCGGCAAATCTGCTATACTTAACGCGTGCCTGGCTTCCATGAAGCAGGCTTCTAAGCTAGAAGCATTGTAAGGATACTTTCATGCGTATTGCACTTGACTATACCGCAGGCATCAGGCAGGGGGCAGGGGTGGGGCAGTATGTTCGCGGCCTGGTGGACGCTATGCTTGCACAGGATACGCGCAATAAATACACGCTGATTACCAGCGGGCGCCCCACAAAAGAGCACGCCTTTCCTACCGCCAGCAATGTGCGGGGTCGTAGCGTCTTTATCCCAGACCGCTACCTCAACATTCTCTGGTATCGCTGGCGGGCGCCGCTCTATGCCAATGGCTTCACGGGTCCTGCGGACATCTACCATGGCCTGGACTTTGGGCTGCCGCCACTCGCTGGTAGGGTGCGCAAGGTGGTAACCGTGTACGACCTGGCTTTCCTGCAATATCCAGAGACGGCTGTACCTTCATTGGCCGCCTACCTCAATAAAGTGGTCCCGGAAGCTGTGGCCGCGGCCGATGTAGTGGCCGCCATCTCGCATGCCACGAAGCAAGCGCTCATCGAACACTATAAGGCGCCGCCGCAGAAGATTACCGTCATTCCCTGCGGCATCGCGCCGCACTTTCAACGCGTCACCGATCCGGCTCTGTTAGAGGCCACACGGCGCAAGTTCGATCTGCACCATCCTTTGATCCTCGGTGTTGGCACGTTGGAGCCACGCAAAAACCATCTCGGCCTCATCAAGGCCTTCTATGAAGCGCAGCAAGGCCAGGAAGGTCCGGCCATGCTGGCGCTGGCCGGGGGACAGGGCTGGCTCTATGAAGAGACGCGGCGCGTGGTCACAGAACTCAAACTGGAGGACAAGGTGCGTTTCCTGGGCCGCGTGGACGATGCCGACCTGGTGGCGCTGTACAGTCTGGCCGACGTGTTCGCCTTTCCATCGTTTTTTGAGGGCTTCGGCATGCCGCCATTAGAGGCTATGGCATGTGGCGCCCCGGTCATCACCTCAAACACATCCTCTCTGCCAGAGGTCACGGGCGAGGCTGCGCTTCTCGTTGACCCCCATGATACGCAGGCGCTAGCTGATGCCATCCGTCGCGTCATAGGGGATGAAGGGCTACGCGAGGAATTACGCCAGAAAGGCTACCTACAGGCCCAACGGTATACCTGGTCTGAGTCAGCACGCAAGATGCTTTCTGTTTATCAGAAGTTGTATGCAGGGGCGACAGATTTTTCTGAGGAAGCTGCTGTGAACGCGGTACCTTCGACGTTATGAACGTGCCTATAAGGTACAAAGATACACTATTTTGAAAGGTAGAAGAGATATATGCCCAATGCACTGATTACAGGCATCACAGGACAGGATGGCAGTTACCTGGCGGAATTCTTGTTGGAGAAGGGCTATCGCGTCTACGGCATCGTGCGGCGCACCAGCACATTTAACAGCGAGCGCATCCGTCATCTCCTCGACCGCATCGAGTTGCTTGACGCCGACCTCCTTGACGAGTTGTCGCTGATTCATGCGCTGCGTCAATCGCGGGCGGATGAAGTGTACAACCTGGCGGCGATGTCGTTTGTGACGACATCGTTTAAGCAGCCCGTCGCTACAGGAGAATACACGGGGCTGAGCGTTGCGCGTATGCTGGAGGCCGTGCGCCTGGCGGATTGGCCGGTGCGCTTCTACCAGGCCAGCACCTCTGAGATGTTTGGCAAGGTGCAGGCGGTGCCTCAGAATGAGCAGACGCCGTTCTACCCACGCAGTCCCTATGGCGTAGCCAAGCTCTACGGCCATTGGATCACGGTGAACTTTCGCGAGAGTCACGATATGTTTGCCTGTTCGGGAATATTGTTCAACCACGAGTCGCCCCGGCGTGGTCATGAATTTGTGACCCGCAAGATCTCGCGCGCCGTCGCGCGTATCAAGCTAGGCTTGCAGGAGAAGCTGGTGCTGGGCAACATCGATGCGCAGCGCGATTGGGGCTTCGCGGGCGACTACGTTGAGGCCATGTGGCTCATGCTCCAACAGGAGACGCCAGAGGACTATGTGATTGCCACCGGCACGACCCACAGTGTGCGTGACTTCTTGGCGACGGCCTTCGCGCACGTGGGCATCGCTGACTGGCAGCGCTATGTGGAGGTCGACTCTCACCTCTTCCGACCGGCCGAAGTCGACCAGTTGATCGGAGACGCATCCAGGGCGCGCCAGCGTTTGGGTTGGAGCCCACGCGTGACCTTTGAGGAGTTGGTGCGTATGATGGTAGAGAATGACTTACAGCAGGTGTCGTGATGGCCACATCGATCCCAGCGCGCATCCTCATTACAGGCTGTACAGGCTTTGTGGGTGGCTATCTGCTGGAGCACTGCCGTAACCGCTACCCACAGGCGGAGTTGTTTGGGGTAACGGGACACGCAAGCGTTCCCACGGCTGCGCCCGCTATGAGCGATATACAGCTTATGGTAGCGGATATCACGCAAGCGGAGGAGATGCACCAGGTAGTGGCACGCTCGCAGCCGGACCTGATCTTCCACCTGGCTGCCCAGGCATCGGTAGCAGCATCCTGGCAGGACCCATCCGAAACGCTCAAGGTCAATGCCGGGGGAGCCATCCAGTTGCTCGAAGCCGTGCGGGCCGCGCACCTCATGCCGCGCATCGTGCTCGTGGGTTCCGGCGAGCAATATGGTATGGTCCGTCCCGAAGATAACCCTATTCGCGAGGAGTGCCCGTTTCGCCCTGCCAACCCATATGCGGTCTCAAAAGCGGCTCAAGATCTCTACGGCTACCAGTATTTTGTGGCCTATGGGCTGCCGATCCTGCGTGTGCGCCCATTTAACCACTTCGGGCCGCGCCAGGCAGCTACCTTTGTGGTGGCCAACTTTGCTCGCCAGATCGCGCTGATCGAAGCCGGGAAGGCTGAGTCTGTGCTATCTGTAGGCAATCTTCAGGCCCGGCGCGACTTTTTGCCGGTGGAGGATGTGGTGGCGGCCTACCTGGCGGTTGCTGCGCAGGGCCAGCCGGGCGAGGCTTACAACATTGGCTCAGGCCAGGCGCGCTCAATCAGCGCTATTCTGGATCTGCTCCTGACTTTGGCGAAAATACCCATTCAACTACGCGAGGACTCCGCGCGCCTGCGGCCTGTAGATGTGCCATTGCTGGAGGCCGATACCTCCCGCCTACGCGTGCATACCGACTGGCAACCAGCTCTGCCCTTCGAGGTCGCGCTACAACGCACCCTCGACTACTGGCGCACGGAGGTCAGCGCCGGGGAGGGGTAGGGAGCTCTGACCGCCTTCATGTGCCGGGTTGGAACATGG
>JALYVR010000289.1 GCA_030853145.1 Chloroflexota bacterium
CCCCTACGGAGACCCGCTCGCTTCCTGCTCTCTCTGTCTTCCGTGTACGCCTATGAGGCAAGCCACGCCCTACGGACACGCCCTGATTTTCGCTTGTTCATGGCGTACATGCACACCTATGAGTTCAGCCGCGCCTGCGCACGCCACGGATGAGACCAACGAACCACGCGCCAATCGCCAGCAACAACGGCAAGATCGCGACGGCGACCAACCAGAGACCGAAAAAGAGCAGAGGCAGCAAGCGGGCGTGGTTATCGACGATGATACGGAAGATCCTGGCCTGGCCGCTCTTGTAAGCGACGAGAAGTGCTGCCGCGATGACCAGGCTGGTCAACAGGGGGATGACGATCCGGCTCAGTCCGTAGCGGTACGTACCGCGCGCCGAGTTCACACACAGGATGGCCAGACCCAGACTCTCCAGGGCCAGGGAGGCGATAAACGGCAGTTCCGGTTTCAACACGAGCAGGGCCGCACCGGCGATGCCGAGCAGCAGGCCCAGAAGTTGCAGACCGACGCCGGTGAAGAAGGAGAGCGGACCACCGCGTTTTTCACGCGGCGACGCTAACAGAGGCTGGCTGCCACTGGCGCCAGCCGTCTGCGTCACCGCTAGCTTTACCATAATGGTAGACTTAATGGTCTGCGTCTCGGCGTTATGCGGGTCGAGCGCGAGCGAGCGATCAACAGCTTGCAGGGCCTCCTCGAACTGCCCCATATTCGCCAGTAGCGCCCCACGCATGCTCCAGGCCAGGGCGTTGTTCGGCTCAATCTGCAAAAGCTGTTCAACCGCCTGCATGGCTTCCGGGAAGCGCCCGGTTGTGCCCAGCAGTTGGCCTTTGAGGATGAGCGCGGCGGTGTTGGTTGGCGCTGCCTGCAAGGACTGGTCGAGCAATGAGAGGGCCTCCATAGGCTGCTGCATCTGCACCAGGTAGCGGGCTTGCTGGAGAAGCATCATGGATTGCTGCTGTCGCTGTTGCTCCAACGCAGAAGAGGTGGCAGCTCCATTCGTAGGGGCCGGCTGTTGCGGCGACAGTTGAGCGACGCTGGCGGCGCCGTACATGCCCTGCGCCGCTAGCTCATGAGTGATAGGGCGCGTGACGGGACTCGCTGGTGGCGCGCCAGAGAAGCCAGCTACAGACGGTACCGCCCACAGCGAGGAAGATGTGGTAGCAGTCAGCACAAGAGGAGTGTGCTCCTGACCGAAAAGTTGGGGGCAGTGCTGCTGGTCGAGCGTGGCCGCCAGAAATGCCTGGAGCCGTTGGAGGGTGACTGGCCCCGCTGTGGGATCGTTGAGGGGGCCGCACAGCCCCAGAATCATCTGGTACATCAAGATGCCCAGGTTTTGCTCTCCGGCCTCCGGAGCGAACTCGTTGGCGCGACAAGAGCAGAGCATGTAGCGGTTCCCCACTTGCTGCAGCACATTGAGCAAAGACGGCCCCAACAGTGGTCTGGAGTCATAAGGCGAGGCCCTGAGCATGCTCCATGTCGGTCCTGTCTGGAAATAGTCAAACATGAAAAGGATCTGTGCCGCCTGGCTGCGACCCATGGTCTGGCTGGCCAATGTCGGCAGGTGTAGTCCGGTAGCCGGCGCCTGGTGGTGCGTATCTGTCAGGGCCAGATAGCCCTGACCCTGGGCATCATCCAGGAAGGCATGGCCGGCAAAATAGATGAAAACGATGTCGTCCGGCCCCGCTACATCGAGACAGACCTGCATGATCTGTCTCTCTACCTGCTCGCGTGTGGCCTGCGCCCCAAGCAGCACCTGTACATCAGAGGATGACCAGTGACCTCCTTTGGTATTGACCAACCATTGGGCCAGCGCGCGCGCGTCGATTTCGGGGAATTGCAATGGCCGAAAGGCAGTATCCTGATAGTGATTGATGCCAATGACAAGGCCCAGGTGTCTACCCATGCGCGCTCCTGTCTCCCTTACGTATCATGTCTTGTGTATGCCAGATAATAATGTAGCCATTGTACGACACACAAGCCCCCCATGAAAATAGCAGGTACTTTTGGAGGTGACGCCGTTTCGTAGCTGCGCGCGCTTTGTGCTATACTCCAGGTAACAACTCTGGAGGAGAGGCTGCACATGCCACGTCTACTTGGACTGACCGGCAATATCGCCTGCGGCAAAACCGCCGTGGGCCAGATGCTCCTGGACTCAGGCGTCGAGCGCTACATTGACGCCGATGCCCTGGTCCACGGCCTCTACGAGCCTGGGCAAACGATCACTGTGAAAGTGGCCGCAGCCTTTGGCCCGGCGGTGATGGCGCCCGATGGCGGCGTTGATCGTAAGACCCTGGGGGCCGTCGTTTTTCAAGACCCCGAAGCCATGCGCCGCCTGGAGTCAATCGTGCATCCGGCCGTCGGGGCAGCATTGATGCAGGAACTGGGGCAAGTCAGCGCCTCCGGTATCGCCGTCATCGACGCGGTCAAGCTGCTGGAAGGTGGCTCCGGCGCGCTCTGTCAGAGTAAATGGATCGTGATCTGCTCTGAGCAACAAGAGTTGGCCCGCCTGCTGGCCCGCAATCACCTGAGCGAAGAGGAAGGCCTGGCGCGCCTGCGCGCGCAACCCCCTGTTGCTGCCAGGCTGCCCCTCGTCGATGAAGTCATTGATAATAGTGGCACTCTTGAGGAGACGCGCCGTCAGGTGATGGCAGCGTTTGAGCGCTTCTGTAGCCAGTTCCCGGCATAGGACAATTTCAGCAGTTGGCGGCCTGAGCGGACTATGGTATACTTGTACGAGACCTTCTTGTAAAGAAAGGATGCAGACGTGGCGAAAGAGCAGTCCCTCGATAATCTCTGGCTGGCGCAGACATTGTTCGATCTTGGAGCAGTGCAATTTGGGAACTTCACCGTGAGCGAATCAGCAGTGAGTTCCCCCGTTTTTGTGAATCCCAAGCTGCTGATCAGTAATCCGATGGCCTTGCGCGTTGCCAGCAAGCTCATGCAGCAGGAGATCAACCTGGCCCAATCACTCCGCCGCCCGCGAGTTCACCCCTTTACGGTGGTCGCGGGGGTCCCGGTAGGTGGCCTGCTACTGGCAAACGCCTACTCGTTAGAGACAAACATTCCCCTCATTTACGCCCGTATTCGGCCGGAAGGCACCGGCAAACGCGGCATCGAGGGGCGCTTTAACCCTGGCGACACGGCCCTCATCATCGACGATCTCATCACACGGGGCAGCAATATCACGGAAACCGCGGCCTTGCTCGAAGAGAGCGGCCTGAAGGTCAAAGATGTGATTGTGCTGGTCGATCGCGAGCATGGGGCAGCCGAGCGTTTACACCAGCGTGGTTACAACCTGATCAGTATCTTGAAGCTGGATGTGATGCTCAATCACTACATGTCCAGGGGCCTCATTTCAGAGGAGACCTACCGCACCTGCGCCGAGTATTTACAAAGCAAGCAGGGTGAGATACGCCAGCCATAGAGCATATTGTCGTCATCGATCCCAGTGGCGCGGGCAAGACTTCGCTCGTCTTGTCCGCACTCTGACATTGAGATTATTGAGGGCTATACGCGGCCAACATTTGCCTCAAATCCTCTTTCATCGTTTCCCGCCAGGCATGTGGTTCAAGCAACTCGGCTCCTGGCCCTAACCAGCGGAGCAGTTCCAGGACGATCGTGGAGTTCTGCTCACCAAAGGTCATCACCACCTGATCCGGCGTCTCAGGTTCAAAATGGGCATGACGGTAATACCAATCCTGTTGCAGCCGTTCTGCCTGTGCAGACGAGAGACGAATTTTCACCGGCGCCAGATCCTTCCAATGCTCCATCGCCGACTGAAGCCAAGTTCGCCCCAGGAGTTCCCGTACATCAAACTCATGCTGGATCGCGACCATTGACTGACGCGGTTTGATCTGGACGACTCTGTCCGCTCGCCAGAGCCCCACTGGATGCTCCTGCTCTACCAACCTCCCGGCAAGATACCAACGGTCACGATCCCATAGGAGTCCCAGCGGTTCCGCCAGCACCTCACTGGTGCGCGGGCGATAGGGAGAGGCATACTGCATGTGTACCAGGTTGCCGTCAAGAACCGCCTGAAAAAAGGTACTGATCGTCTGGCTTTGCTGGAGGTCTGCCTGCTCGTTATCGAGCAGAGCAGCACGCTCCGGATCTTGCTGTGCAAGCTCAGGATGAAAAATATCGTTAGGGGTCTTCTCAAATCCGACGAGCTTCTCCGCTTTTGTCAACACTGGTCGCAAGGTGTCGGGAAGAGCGGCCAGGAGTTTTTTCTCTGCCACTTCTATCTCTGTTGGGAAAGGGATCGCGCGCAAGCTCCTCTGAAGCGTGAAACCAAGCAACAGGGCAATCGCCTCCTGTTGAGTGAACATCAGGGGTGGTAGAAAATAGCCTGGCAATAGCCGAACTCCCCCTTGCCGCCCACGTTCAGCATACAGCGGTACACCGAGTGTACTGAGCGTCTCCAGATCACGATAAATTGTGCGCGTGGAGACTTCAAAATGGCGCGCTAACGCTGCTGCTGAGACCAGGTGTTTACTACGCAAAAAGAGCAGAATACCTAAAATGCGGTCGAAGTGTGGCATCTACTTCACGGTTTCCCTTTCAGAAAATATGACAGAGAGCTGACAGACAGGGGATCGGATTGTAAGCGCTCGTCATGTATCCTACAAGCAAACTTTACCCCTCGTCAACACCTCCAGAAAAGTGCTCTTAAATATGACAGACAGGTGACAATATTCCTGCTGTATCCTTTGTCTATCGGGGATGTGTCCGCTGATACGATTGCTCAACACTGACAGTCCTGGTGCGTGATGGCTACCCCATCTAATACATCAGAGAAAGTGAGAAGTTTCTATGTCTGAGTCACACTATGCAGGCGAGGCGCTCGAACTGCTGTTTACGAGATCTACTCCTGGTTGGTTCTCGCCTTTCGCGACAGCAACCGCTGGCTTGACGGCTAAGCAAGCGGCGACCGTACCAGCACCGCACTTCAACAGTGTCTGGGCGGTGTCAATCACGTGCGCTACTGGCAAGAGGCAACGCTACTCCAACTCCAGCACCTTCCAGTCGATGGCGCAGCACTCGGTTCAGAGGATGGAAGCGGATGGCCTCCGGTTGGAGATCCAACCGATGAAGCTGCCTGGCATGAAGCGCGGCGCCGTGCTCTAGAGGCCAATGCAGCATTAGCCCATTTTGTGGCTAAGCTGAAGGACGCTGAATTGGACCACCCCATCGCTGAAGGTGACCAGTGGCATACATGCCGGCATCTCGTCTACAGCATGATTGCCCACAATAGTTACCACACCTGCGAGATTACCACGATCCGGCACATGCAGGGCTGGTGGTTTGACGCAATGTAATCTGAGAAAGCCATGATATGATGGAAACAAGAAACCGGCTCTTGGGGAGCCGACCACACCCAACAGGAGAATATATGGACACTACGTCAATGATCGCGGCCCTCCAGGCGCCGGGTCCTCATCCAGATATGGCTGAGAACCTGATGCTCTTCGGGCAGTTTGTTGGTGCCTGGGATATCGATGTTACCAATATCGCAGTGGATGGTACCAGGAAAGAACTCAAGGGAGAGTGGCACTTCGGCTGGATTCTGGAAGGGCGTGCCATTCTCGATGTGTGGACGGCCCCGCGTCGTTCACTGCGAGGTCAGGCAGAGCCCTACGAATATGGCGCGACCCTGCGTTTCTTCGATCCCACCATCCAGGCATGGCGTTCCACATGGATCGGGCCAGTCCGCCACCTCGTGCTCCCCTTCATCGGACGGCAGGAGAAGGATGAGATCATCCTCGAAGGCAGTTTCACGCCCGGCAGCCGAACGCGCTGGATCTTCTCACACGTCACCCCAACACGCTTTCATTGGCGGAATCTGGAATCGGATGACGATGGAGCCACCTGGAGAGCCGTGCAGGAGATGGTTGCTCAGCGGGTATCCAATGGTAATACCGAGTAAATACCGTAATAGCGACAGAAGCGTTCTGCTCTATCCCATAATCGAAGAGGTCCTTTCTACTACTGCATCAGGAATGGGATGGCGAACGCAACAAAATGAGGTGAAACCTCGCCACGACCTTGGTGACACCGGCGTGCAATATCCTTTGCAACAAACTTGCCTCAAGCGGCAAGCCAGTCACAACGGCGACATCAGTATTGGTCTGTAGACGTGAGATACTTGGACATGCATACACTTGGCAGAGGCGTGATTTACTGCATCAGTATCACCGAGAGCTGTTCTGATGAGGTTCCTCTCAGCAAGATGGGGACAGGTGTCCTCGCGTCTCTGGTCAACTTTGTCCGCGCGAAGGACCCGTTTGAAAAGGAGCGATCATGGTGCAACCCCAGTGGTCAGATGAAGAGCTGGTCCGACGACTCCGCCAGCGCGATCCCGAAGCGTTAGTGACGCTCATCTCACGGTATGAACGTGAGGTGGGCGCGGTGATCAGTCTCGTGCTCAATGGGGAAGGAGGGACTCAGGATATTGAAGAATGCGTCAACGATCTTTTTGTCGCTGTCTGGCAAGAGATAGAGACGTTTGATGCGGCACGAGGACCATTGCGAACATGGCTCA